>NZ_JBVAXR010000003.1:0-259938 GCF_055419445.1 Mycobacterium sp. IDUB_19
AACGCCACCTGCGACCCCGCACCCTGCATCCAATCGGCCAACACCGACGCCGTCACCGCCACCCGCGCCGCCGTCTTCCCCGACACCACCAACGCCGACACCCCCGACTCGGGCAGTGTCCGACGCGGCGGCGTGACGTCTTGGCCCTGCTCGATCACCACATGCGCGTTGGTGCCGCCGAATCCGAACGACGACACCCCGGCCCGGCGCGGACGCCCCGTCTCGGGCCAAGGAGTTTGTGTGTCAACAACTTTCATCCGCAGGTTGTCAAAGGGGATATGCGGATTCGGGCTTTCGAAGCGCTGATTCGGCGGAATCTCGCCGCGCTCCACCGCCATCACGGCCTTGATGAAGCCGGCGATGCCGGCTGCCGCCTCGGTGTGTCCCAGGTTCGTCTTCAGTGCGCCGATCAGCAGTGGAGAGTCCTCGGGACGGCCACGACCCAGCACCGTGCCCAGGGCGCGCGCTTCGATCGGATCACCCAATAACGTTCCGGTGCCGTGTGTTTCGACGTAGTCGACCATGCCGGGCTGCATCCCCGCGTTGGCGTAGGCGGCACGCAGCACCGCCATCTGGGCTGCCGGGTTGGGAGCCATCAACCCGTTGGAGCGGCCGTCCTGGTTGACGGCCGAGCCGCAGATCACGGCCAGCACCCGATCGCCGTCGCGCTGGGCGTCGGTCAACCGCTTGAGCACCACCACCCCGGCACCCTCACCACGCACAAACCCGTCCGCCGTCGCATCGAACGCGCGGCACCGACCGGTGGGCGAGAGCGCGCCGACTTGGTCGAAACCGCGAAATACCGCCGGGGTCAACAGCAAGTTCACACCGGCGGCGATGGCCAGCTGGGAATCCTGGGTTCGCAGGCTCTGGCAGGCCAGGTGGATGGCAACCAAGGATGACGAGCAGGCGGTGTCCACCGCGACCGACGGGCCACGCAGGTCAAGGAAATACGAGAGACGGTTGGCGATGATGCTCATCGCGCCGCCGGTGTTGTTCCATCCGTCGACCTGGCACAGATCGTTGGACGCGAGGACGCCGTATTCACTCAGGCAGGCACCGGCGAATACCCCGGTCTGCGAACGGCGCAGCGAGCTGGGCGGTATTCCGGCGTGCTCCAACGCCTCCCAGGCCACCTCGAGCAGCAGGCGCTGCTGGGGGTCCATCTTGTCGGCTTCGCTGGGCGAGATCTCGAAAAACTCGGCGTCGAAAGCGTCGATGTCGGGCAGGAACGAACCCCACCGCGTCGTGCGGGCCAACGTCGCAGCTACCTCGGGTGAGCCGCTTTCGAATGGCTGCCACCGCTCGGGCGGCACTTGCCCGATCGTGCAGCCGCGCTCAAGCAATAACTCCCACAACGCTTCCGGGCCAGTAATCCCGCCGGGGAAGCGGCACCCCATCCCCACCACCGCAATCGGCTCGTCGAGCGAGTTGCGCACCGGGCGCTTTACTCCCGCGTCGGATTCGGGGTCGGCTTCGGGCGCGGTGAGGTATGCGGCCAGGGCGTTGATCGTCGGGTGCTCCCAGAACTCGATCGGGGACACCGGCTTTCCCAACAACTCCGACAATTCGCCGGACAGCACGACCGACTCACGAGAGCTCACGCCAAGGTCGGCCAGGGAGAGATCGGGGTCGACCTCGTCCGGGGTGCATCCGATGTTGGTCACCAAGTAGTCGACGAGCCAGTGGCGCAAATCGGCCTCACCACTGATGCTCGAAGAGGTCATACCGTCACATCCAGCCGTTTGAATCCCTCGGTTTGATAGCGCTCGACGCAGGCCGAACGCCGGACTTTGCCGCTCGTGGTGATCGGTATCGAACCTGGTGACACCAGAACGAGATCGGCGACCCGCAGACTGTGCGACTTCGAGATCGCCGACGTGACTTTGCGCTTCACCGAGCGAAGTCGCACCAGCGCCTCTTCCGCGGAGGCTCCTTTGCCCTTGAGTTCGATGATCGCCACCAGTTGCTCGGTGATGTCGTCGGGCACCGATATCGCCGCGACCCGGCCGCCGGTGATTTCCTGGATCGTGGCCTCGATGTCGTCGGGGTAGTGGTTACGCCCGTCGACGATGAGCAAATCTTTGATGCGGCCCATGATGAACAGCTCGCCGTCGGAGATGACGCCCAGATCGCCGGTCCGCAGCCATGGTCCCTCCACGGCTCCCGGTGCGGGATCAACCAGCTTGGCGTTGAAAACGCGCTCGGTTTGTTCCGGCTTGCGCCAATATCCCATCGTCACGTGGTCGCCCTGCACCCAGATCTCGCCCACGGTCCCCTCGGGGTTCTCCACCATGGTCTCGGGGCGGACGATTCGCACCGACGTGGGGTCGGGCGCACCGTAGCCGATGAGTTCGGTTCCCAGCGTCCCGTCGGTTCCGCAGGGCTTGGCTCGCCCGGCGGTCAGGTGTTCATAGTCGAAACGGACCGTCTTGAGCGCGGCGCCGGGTTCGGGAGCTGCCACATAAAGCGTTGCTTCCGCGAGCCCGTAAGACGGACGGATCGCCGTGGCGCTCAGATTGTGGGGAGCGAAACGCTCGGTGAAACGCTTCACGGTCGCGACATGGATCCGTTCACTGCCACTGACGATGCGTTGCACGTTGCCGAGGTCAAGTCCGGCCATGTCGTCGTCGGATGTTCTGCGCACCGACAGTTCGAAGGCGAAGTTAGGTGCGGCGGACAGGCACGGACCGCTGGTGGCGAGCATGTGGATCCAGCGCGCCGGGCGGACCAAAAATGACATGGGGCTCATCAGCACCGCGCTCCGCTGAGCCACCAATGGCGCACAAAGTCCCAGAATCAGCCCCATGTCGTGGTACAGCGGCAGCCAGGACGTCAGGGTCAAGTCGGCTGGAAGCCGAGCGGGATCCCCAAAGTAGGCATACATGCTCTGTGTCACGTTGGCGATGACGTTCTTGTGCGTGACGATGACGCCGGCCGGCGTCCGCGTCGACCCCGATGTGTATTGCAGGTATGCCGCGCCCGAAGAGTGGTGCCGACGCAGTGGGAGGTCGCGCGGAGAGTCCAGGTCCAGCAGGTCGACCTCGATGACGAACGGGGCGGGTTGCCCGTGGTATCCCGTTGCGTATTTCGTGACGTCGCCGACAACGGCCGAAGTCGTGAGAATGGCGACCGGATTGGAATCCCGCAATACCGAGGAAATCCGGTCGTCGTGCACACCGTATTGCGGTGTCGAGAGCGGAACGGCGATGAAACCGGCTTCCAGCGCGCCGAAGAAGGCGACGATATATTCCATTCCCTGCGGCGCGAGAATTGCGACCCGGTCTCCAGGTGATCCGCAGAGTGCGAGCTCCTCGGCAACAATGCGCGCGCGCTGCAACATTTGCGACCATGTCAAGGTCTCAGCAAACCCCGTCGGGTCCTGCTCGTAGTCGATGTACGTGAACGCCGTCGCGTCGGGCTGTTCGTCAGCCCGCGCCTGCAGCAAAGCAGGTATGGACGCATTGGCTACCGGCATTTCGTTACCTTCCCAACTCGCTGTCGGCGTCACTAAGTGCACGCACCCTGTGTGTTGCGTTGAGCGGCTTTGTGGCTCCTCGGCGGAGCCCCCCTACACACAGCAGCTGCTGGCGAAAAACCTTGGCGCGCTGAGACTGGATGGGCGGGGTCCCCGGTTTCCCTCCCCGACCTCGAGTCTCCTTAAGCAAGGTAAGCAATCTAACACGGGGAGGTGATGGGATTTTCGAAATCCACAGATTCATGCACAGGACTCGGCGTGGGTTGTTGACTATGTGGACGACATTTGCCGTGAACAACGTTCTCGCAGGTCATAGCAGTATGTTCGGCAAGTGACCCGTGGTGTTAGTGATGCTGAAGTGGCGTGCGGGCAGCACGATACAACCAAGGTTGTCGGTCCAGCGGGTGCTGGAGCCGGTCGGTTTTGGGACCAGCGCACCGTTTTGCGGGCCGCCCCCACGCGGGGCCTCGAGGGGCCCGGAGAAGCGCTAACGCGGGTGGGGCCGCACGGCGGAGGCCAGGAGATGAAACGGCCGCCCGGAGGGGACCTTGGGCGGGTGTTTGCGTCGAATGGATGACCGCCTGCGGCCGGCCGCCGGCGCGGATCTGCGCGGCATCGGCGGCCGATCGCCTTAGCTAACCCGTGGTGCCCGATCGAGGATTTTTTGCTCGATATTCTTCACCAGTTCCGGCAAATTGTTGTTGAGGTAAAAATGATCTCCAGCAAACACTTGGAGAGAGAATTCGTCGGTAGTGCGATCCGACCAGGCCGTCATGTTTTCCTCGGCCACGATGATGTCGTTATCCGCGACGAAGGCGTGGATCGGGCACGACACCGTTACCTCGGGCGCGCGGGTATAGCCGGCAATGGCCCGCACGCTTTGCAAGGTGGGCAGAATCGTCGACGCGAATTCGTCATTCGCCAGCATTTCGGGGTTCGTGTCGGTGACCTGCGCGACTACGTTCAGGATGTCGCGGTCCGAACCCTGTAGTTCCTTGTAGCGGATGTGGCCGGGTGCCGCGCAGGACGAAACGAACAGGGCGGCGACCGGATGTCCGGCCGATTGGAAGCGCAGCGCCACTTCGAAGGCCAGCAACCCGCCCATGCTGTGGCCGAAGAACGCCACCGGACGGTCGGTCGGGGCGGTGGGCGCCATCATGGTGAAGATTTCGTCGGCGAACTCGGGAATGCTCGGCAGCTGGGTGAGGCCGCGATCGCTGCTTCGCGGGTATTGGACGGCAACCCGCTGGATGTCGGTGGAGAACGCCTTCGCAAACGGCACGTAAAAGGTCGCCGACCCACCGGCGTGCGGAAATATGTAAAGCGTTGCTGCGGGCGGCTTTGCGCCGGCGCTGCCTCGGTCCGTGGGCCCGTTCACTGACTCAGCGTATCTCGGTGCCATTAGCTGGCCGGCCGCCTCGGCATACGTAATTGCTCGTCGGCATCACAAACGCGGGCGCCCTGCGCGGGCGGAAGCGCAGAAGTCCTGGAAGAATCTACTTTTGTGGGCCTATCGACGGCTGCGGCTCGCCCCCGGTGCGCCCGGTTGGTGAATTTGCCCGACACACCGGTGTCGCCACCGCCGTCACAGAGGTAACACCAGGCACACTGGTAACAACAGGAATTGTGCAAGACGCCAGGAGGGTGTGGCCGTGTACCGAGTCTTTGAAGCGCTGGATGAATTAGGCGCCATTGTCGAAGAAGCCCGCGGCGTGCCTATGACGGCTGGCTGTGTGGTGCCTCGCGGTGACGTGCTGGAACTGATCGACGACATCAAGGATGCGATCCCCGGCGAGCTGGACGACGCCCAGGATGTCCTGGATGCCCGTGATTCGATGCTTTCCGACGCCAAGTCGCACGCCGAATCCATGGTGTCCTCGGCAACCACCGAGTCGGAGTCGATGCTCAACCACTCCCGCGCGGAGGCTGACCGGCTGCTTTCCGACGCCAAGTCGCAGGCCGACCGGATGGTGAACGAGGCGCGCCAGCACAGCGAGCGGATGGTCGGGGAGGCCCGCGAGGAAGCGATGCGCATCGCCACGGCGGCCAAACGCGAGTACGAGGCCAGCGTCGGCCGCGCCCAGGCCGAGGCCGACCGGCTGATCGAAAACGGCAACATCTCCTACGAGAAGGCCGTGCAAGAGGGCATCAAGGAACAGCAGCGCCTGGTCTCGCAGAACGAGGTCGTGCAGGCGGCTAACGCGGAGTCCACCCGGCTCATCGACACCGCGCACGCCGAGGCCGACCGGCTGCGCGGTGAGTGCGATATCTACGTCGACAACAAGCTGGCCGAGTTCGAGGAGTTCCTCAACGGCACGCTTCGCTCGGTGGGCCGCGGCCGCCACCAACTGCGGACGGCGGCCGGAACGCACGACTACGCGACCCGCTAGCGCCTAGCGTCCGCGGTTCTGTTCGCCCAGCGCCGACCGGCACCACCTGGGCGGATGGCCGCGACCGGGGCACTCCGGCGGCGCCGTAAGATTTTTCCATGGCGCGCAAACACACCACCACTGCGCAGCATCATCCGGCTTCGCCGATGACGGTCGACGTCACGCGGCTTGGGCGACGCCCGGGATCGATGGTGACCTTGCGTAACACCGTGCCCAGTCCGTCGCGTATCGGACTGGACATGATCGCTATCCCGCAGGGCGCTCCGCTCGACATGGATCTGCGGGTCGAGTCGGTGTCGGAAGGCGTGTTGGTCACCGGCACCGTGTCCGGCCCCACCGTCGGCGAGTGCTCACGCTGCCTGACGGCGGTCAGCGGGCACGTGCAGATCGGGCTGACCGAGCTGTTTGCCTATCCGGACAGCACCACCGAGGCGACCACCGAGGAAGACGAGGTCGGCCGGGTCGTCGACGACCGCATCGACCTCGAGCAGTTCATCGTCGACGCCGTCGGACTCGAGCTTCCGTTTGCACCGGTGTGCCAACCGGATTGCCCGGGGATGTGCCCGCAATGCGGCGTGCTGCTGGCCGACGACCCCGACCACCACCATGACACCATCGATCCGCGATGGGCCAAGCTGGTGGACATGCAGTCCGACGATTCCCGCGACCCGGATACCTCTCGGGGTGACCAGTGACCTCGCGGCAAATTCTGCTCGATGCGCTCGGGGTCGAACTGCCCGAGGAACTGCTCTCGCTGGCGTTGACCCACCGCAGCTACGCCTACGAGCACGGCGGACTACCGACCAACGAGCGGCTGGAGTTCCTCGGCGACGCCGTGCTGGGCCTGACCGTCACCGACGAGCTCTATCACCGTCATCCCGACCGTTCGGAAGGTGATCTGGCCAAACTGCGAGCCAGTGTCGTCAACACCCACGCGCTCGCCGACGTCGCGCGGCAGCTGTCCGAAGGGGGGCTGGGCGGTCACCTGCTGCTGGGGCGCGGCGAGGCGAACACCGGCGGAGCCGACAAGTCGAGCATCCTGGCCGACGGCATGGAGTCGCTGCTGGGCGCGATCTACCTGGCGCACGGCATCGAGACAGCGCGCGAGGTGATCCTGCGATTGTTCGGTGCGCTGCTGGACGCCGCGCCGACGCTGGGCGCCGGGCTGGATTGGAAGACCAGCCTGCAGGAGCTCACCGCGGCGCGCGGCATGGGCGCGCCGTCCTACCAGGTCACCTCCACCGGCCCGGACCACGACAAGGAATTCACCGCGGTGGTCGTCGTGATGGAGACCGAATACGGGTCGGGGATGGGCCGCTCCAAAAAGGAGGCCGAGCAGAAGGCCGCCGCCGCGACCTGGAAAGCGCTGGAGGCGCTGGACACCGCGGGGAAAACGCCCGCTTGACTTGATGGTGATGCCCCGCTGCGCCCGGCTTTGCCGCGCTTGCGATCATGCCTAACGTGATGGTGATGCCCCGCTGCGCCCGGCTTTGCCGCGCTTGCGATCATCACTAGATGCCCGAGCTGCCCGAAGTCGAGGTGGTGCGCCGCGGCTTGCAGGCCCACGTTGTGGGTAAGACGATCACCGCGGTTCGGGTGCACCACCCCCGCGCGGTACGCCGCCACGAAGCCGGGCCCGCCGACCTCACGGCCCGGCTGCTCGGCGCGCGGATCGACGGAACCGATCGCCGCGGCAAATACCTGTGGCTGCTGCTTGACGCCGAGTCGGGCGGGTCGAAGCCCGATGCCGCGCTGGTCGTCCACCTCGGCATGAGCGGCCAGATGCTGCTGGGCAAAGTCCCACGGGCCGACCATGTCCGGATCTCCGCGCTGCTCGACGACGGAACCGTGCTGAGCTTCGCCGACCAGCGGACCTTCGGGGGGTGGATGCTTGCCGACCTGACGGAGGTGGACGGCAGCGTGGTGCCGGAGCCCGTCGCGCACCTCGCGCGGGATCCGCTGGACCCCCGCTTCGACGCCGATGCGGTGGTGAAAGTGTTGCGGGGCAAGCATTCCGAGCTCAAGCGCCAACTGCTGGATCAGCAGGTGGTCTCGGGTATCGGCAACATCTACGCGGACGAAGCATTGTGGCGGGCCAAAGTTCATGGTGCCCGGGTGGCCGCGACGCTGAGTCGGCGCCAGCTGACCGCGGTGCTGGACGCCGCCGCGGACGTGATGCGCGACGCGCTGGCCAAGGGCGGGACCTCGTTCGATTCGCTGTACGTCAACGTCAACGGCGAATCGGGCTACTTCGACCGCTCCCTGGATGCGTATGGGCGCGAAGGCGAAAGCTGCCGGCGTTGTGGAGCGGTGATACGCCGCGAGAAGTTTATGAACCGTTCGTCGTTTTACTGTCCGCGGTGTCAGCCGCGTCCGCGCAGTTAACATTTTCTCGTTAAAAGCTGAGGCTAACCTCAGCATCGTGAGGTTATCCTTACCAGGATGATCAACCTCTGGACTCGGGGCGAGTAATGCGCAAAGCGGCGCGAAACGCAGATCGTTTCTCGGGTTCGCCAACCGTATTAGCGCAGCTGTCGCCCGGTGAGCGGGCGACCATCACGGGCGTGGCGCCGGCGGCGTCAGCCGTGGTGGCGGCCCGACTGCGGCAGTTGGGATTTCGGCCGGCCTCCGACGTCGAGGTCATCCGCCGGGCCCCGATGGGAGACCCGACCATCTACCGGGTTCAGAACACCGAGCTGTGCCTGCGCCGCCGCGAGGCGCGGCTGATCGAAGTCACCCAGGGGACCGACGTATGACGTCGTGCCACGAGGAAGGCGGCGCCGGCGTCGCCGTCGCGGGAATGGCGCGGATCGCGCTGGTGGGCAGTCCCAACGCGGGCAAGACGTCGGTGTTCAACCACCTGACCGGACTGCGCGCCAAGACCGGTAACTATCCGGGCGTCACCGTCGGGCGCAGCGTCGGCACCACCAAGGTGGACGGCGTCGAAATCGCCATCGAGGATCTGCCCGGCACCTACAGCCTCGACCCGATCAGCCCGGACGAACAGGTGGTGGCCGACCTGCTGGGCGGCGAGGTCTACGGCGACGGCCCACCCGATGCGATCGCCATCGTCGCCGACGCCACCACGCTGCACCGCTCGATCATCCTGCTGGCGCAGGTGCTGCGGCAGGACCTTCCGTGTCTGTTGGTGCTGAGCATGACCGACGAATTGACCGCGCGCGGCGGCGGCATCTCCATCGACGCCTTGTCGACGGCGCTGGGCGTCCCGGTCCTCGCTGTGATAGCCAATCGCGGCGTGGGCATCGACACCTTGCGCGCCCAACTGCTGGCCTTCAATCGGTGGCAACGGCCCCCGGTGCTGCCCCCGGCTGACAACGACGCCATCGACGCGTGGGGCACGTCCGTGCTGAAGGCTGCCGATTACGTTGCGCCAAAACCTGATCGGCGCACACGAGGGATCGACGCGGTGGTGCTGCACCCGCTGTGGGGGACCTTCATCTTCTTCGCGGTGATGTTCTGCTTTTTTCAGGTCGTCTTCACCGTCGCCGCGCCGCTGCAGGATCAAGTGGGCAATTGGCTCACCTCGCTGGGCGGACTGGTCAGCAACCACGTCGGCAACTATGTGGTGCGCGGGCTGCTCGGCCAGGGGCTGATCGGCGGCGTCGGCACGGTGCTCCAGTTCATCCCGCAGATCGTGTTGCTGTTCTTGCTGATCGCGCTGCTGGAGAACGTCGGCTACATGGCGCGAGCCGCGTTCTTGATGGACCGGGTGATGGCCGCGACGGGACTTGAAGGGCGCGCGTTCGTCGCGATGCTCTCGTCGTTCGCCTGCGCAATCCCGGGGATCATGGCCACCCGGACGCTGCCATCGTCGCGCGACCGGATCGCCACCATCATCACGGCGCCGCTGATGACCTGCTCGGCCCGGCTTCCGGTGTTCACCCTGCTGGTCGGACTGCTGGTGTCGCCGCGGACGCACTGGGGTGGCCTGAGTGCGCAGGGCATCGCGATGTTTGCGCTGTACGTGTGTGGCGGCACCTCGGCGCTGATCGCCGCGGCGTTGTTCAAATCGACGATCCTGCGCAGTGATTTGCTGCCGTTCACGATGGAGCTTCCGCCTTACCGCTTCCCGTCGGCCAAGAACGTGCTGATCACGATGTGGGATTCGGCGAAGGTGTTCTTACGCAAGGCCGGAACGATCATCCTGGGCACGTCCGTGGTGCTGTGGGTGCTGCTTAATCTGCCGGCGCGCGCGTCCGAGACCGAGAAGATGTCGCCAACGGACGCCACCGCTTACGTGATGAACCACAGCTATGCCGCCGATGTGGGGAAGGCGATCGGGCCGGTGTTCAAACCACTCGGATTCGATTGGCGCATCAACATTTCCCTGCTCGGTTCGTTCTCGGCGCGCGAAGTGTTCGTGTCCACCCTGGGCCAGGTGGCGGCGGCGGAGAGTCCCGACGATCCGCGCGAAGCGCTGGTCGCCATGACCGACGACAACGGCCATAAGGTGTTCACCGCGCCGACCGTCATCGCGCTGATGGCGTACTTCATCTATGCGCTGCAATGCATGTCGACCGTCGCGGTGATGCGCCGCGAGACCAACTCGTGGCGATGGCCACTGTTCGCCTGGTCCTACATGTTCATCCTGGCGTGGGCGGCGGCGTTCGCCGCCCGGTCGGTGGCGATCGCGCTGGGCGCATGATTCCGCTGCACGCCACGGCCACCGCGAATCCCGCGCAGCTGCGCTGGGTGGTCGCAGCCGAGCAACTGCCGCCGCGCGGCACCGTCCGCGTCGCCCCGGGCGCCCTCGGTGCCTTGTTGGATGCCGGCGTGATCGCCGAAGTCGTGGTGGCCGCCACCGGCATCCTGATCACCGTCGGCGCGGCCGACAGCTGGCGTGAGGTGGGCGACGACGTTCGCGAAGCGCTCAGCGAGGCGCTGCTGGACCCGGCGGGCTGGACGATCGACGAATCATCAGTCCCCGCAGGCAAATTGGAGGCAGTCGTCGCGGAGCTGCTGGCCGGCTCGGTGGGCGCGCTCGCCGCTTCGCACGGTGGGGCGATCGAGCTGGTGTCGGTGGTCGGTCACCACGTGACCGTGCGGATGTCGGGTGCCTGCGACGGATGCCCGGGAGCGTCCGCCACGCTTCGGGACGCGCTCGAGCGCGAACTGCGCCGACGGGTCGATGATCAGGTCGTGGTCTCGTCCGAAAATGGTTCCGCCACAATATCGTTCGGCAAGAAGCTGCTGTCGTTGATAGTCCGCTGAGGGCGCCATCGCACGTCCCCGGTAGAAATGAGCCATGACGGAACTGTGGGTCGAACGCACCGGGACGCGCCGCTACACGGGCCGTAGCTCACGCGGAGCGCAGGTTCTGATCGGCTCCGAGGACGTCGAGGGCGTGTTCACCCCCGGCGAACTACTCAAGATCGCGCTTGCCGCGTGCAGCGGGATGTCCAGCGACCAGCCGCTGGCCCGCCGGCTCGGCGACGACTACCAGGCAGTGGTCCGGGTTTCCGGCGACGCCGACCGCGACGAAGAGGTCTATCCACTGCTCTCCGAAACCCTGGAGCTGGACCTGTCCGGATTGTCGGCGGACGACCGGGAACGCCTGCTCGTTGTCGTCAGCCGGGCGATCGACCTGGTCTGCACGGTCGGGCGCACGCTCAAGTCGGGCACCACCGTCAAGTTCGAGATCGCCTCCGAGGCCGACAATGTCGGGTCCTGACGTCCGGCTCACCGCTTGGGTGCACGGCATGGTCCAGGGGGTGGGCTTTCGCTGGTGGACCCGCTGCCGGGCGCTGGAGCTCGGACTCACCGGCTACGCGGCCAATCAGGCCGACGGCCGCGTCCTGGTCGTCGCGCACGGCCCCCGAGAGTCGGGCGAGAAACTGCTGCAGCTGCTGCAAGGCGGCCATTCGTGGCCCGCGCAGCCCGGCCGCGTCGACAAGGTTGTCGCCGAATGGTCGCAACCGCAGGAGCGGTTCGAGGGATTCGTCGAGCGCTAGCCCGAGTCACACCGGTCACTGCGGCACCAGCTGAGCTCGGCACGCTGTGATCGCGAACGTGATAGCGCCGGCGCTATCACGTTTCCGGAGGCGTCATGGCCTCCTTTTCAGTGACTGAAGTGGCCATTGTGGCCAGTGCGTCAGGCTGTGAACGACGGGTGCATTTCGAGCCGGCCGACACCCCTCGGTGACGGCGACTCGGGCAATTTGAGCGGTAGTCTGGCTCGCCGTGTACCTCAAGAGTCTGACGCTGAAGGGCTTCAAGTCCTTCGCTTCGCCGACGACTCTGCGCTTCGAACCGGGCATCACCGCGGTCGTCGGACCCAACGGTTCCGGCAAATCCAACGTGGTCGATGCCCTGGCGTGGGTGATGGGGGAGCAGGGCGCCAAGACGCTGCGCGGCGGAAAGATGGAAGACGTCATCTTCGCCGGCACCTCGTCGCGCGCCCCGCTGGGCCGCGCCGAAGTCACCGTCACGATCGACAACTCCGACAATGCGCTGCCGATCGAGTACTCCGAGGTGTCGATCACGCGACGGATGTTCCGTGACGGCGCCAGTGAATACGAAATCAACGGCACCAGTTGCCGTTTGATGGACGTGCAGGAGCTGCTGAGCGACTCCGGCATCGGCCGCGAGATGCACGTGATCGTGGGGCAGGGCAAGCTCGACGAGATCCTGCAGTCGCGGCCCGAGGATCGCCGCGCGTTCATCGAAGAAGCCGCGGGCGTGCTCAAGCACCGCAAGCGCAAGGAAAAGGCCCTGCGCAAGCTCGACGCGATGCAGGCCAACCTGGCCCGGCTCTCCGACCTGACCACCGAGCTGCGCCGCCAGCTCAAACCGTTGGGCCGCCAAGCCGAGGTGGCCCGTCGCGCCCAGACGATCCAGGCCGACCTGCGCGATGCGCGGCTGCGGCTGGCCGCCGACGACATGGTCAACCGGCAGGGGCAGCGGGACGCGATCTTGGAGGCCGAGGCCACCATGCGCCGCGAGCACGACGTGGCGGCCGGCCGCCTGGCCGCGGCGTCCGAGGAGCTGACCGCGCACGAGACCGCGCTGGCCGAGCTGTCGGTGCGGGCCGAGTCCGTCCAGCACACCTGGTTCGGCCTGTCCGCCTTGGCGGAACGGGTTGGCGCCACGGTGCGCATCGCCAGCGAACGCGCGGCCCACCTCGATGTCGAGCCGGTGGCGGCCGGCGACACCGATCCGGACGCGCTGGATGCCGAGGCCGAAAAGGTCGCGGCCGCCGAGCGCCAGCTGCTGGCGGAGCTGGCCGCCGCCCGGACCCGGCTGGAGACCGCCCGCGCCGAATTGTCCGAGCGCGAACGCGAGGCCACCGAGGCCGACCGGGCGCATCTGGCCGCGGTCCGGGCCGAGGCGGACCGCCGCGAAGGCCTGGCCCGGCTGGCCGGTCAGGTCGAGACCATGCGGGCCCGCGTCGAATCGATCGACGACAGCGTGGCCCTGCTGTCCGAGCGCATCGAACAGGGCGCTGGCCGCGTTCAGCAGACCCGGGCGGAGTTCGAAACCGTGCAGGCCCGCGTCGGCGAACTCGATCAGGGCGAGGTCGGCCTGGACGAACACCACGAGCGGACTGTGGCCGCCATGCGGCTGGCCGACGAGCGTGTCGTCGAGCTGCAGGCCGGCGAGCGGGAAGCCGAGCGCCGGGTGGCTTCGCTGCGCGCCCGCATCGATGCACTCTCGGTGGGCCTCGAGCGCAAGGACGGCGCGGCTTGGCTCACGCAAAACCACAGTGGCGCAGGTCTTTTCGGTCCTGTCGCGAAGTTGGTCAAGGTCCGTTCGGGGTATGAGGCGGCGCTGGCCGCGGTGCTCGGATCGGCGGCCGACGCGCTGGCCGCCGAAAGCTTCGGCGCGGCCCGTTCGGCGGTCGCCGCGCTCAAGCAAGCCGACGGAGGCCGTGCGGCCCTGGTGCTGGGCGACTGGCCGGCCGATCAGCCGCCGCCGGCCGGGCCGCTGCCCGACGGTGCCCTCTGGGCGCTCGACCTGGTCGACGCCCCGCAGCGGCTGAGGGGCGCGATGGTCGCCATGCTGTCCGGCGTCGCGGTGGTCAACGACCTGGGCGCGGCGCTGGATCTGGTGGCGGGCCGCCCGCAGCTGCGCGCGGTCACGCTCGACGGTGACCTGGTCGGCCGCGGCTGGGTGAGCGGCGGTTCGGACCGTAAGCCGTCGACGCTGGAGCTCACCTCGGAGATCGACAAGGCCGGCACCGAGCTGGCCGCCGCCGAGTCGCAGGTGGCGCAACTGTCCGCCGCCTTGTCCGGCGCATTGACCGAGCAGCGCGGTCGTCAGGACTCCGCCGAGCAGGCGCTGGCCGCGCTCAACGAATCCGACACCGCGATCTCGGCGATGTACGAGCAGCTGGGCCGGCTCGGACAGGACGCCCGGACCGCCGAGGACGAATGGAACCGGCTGCTGCGCCAGCGCGAGGAGCTGGAGGCCGGGCGCGCCCAGACCATCGAAGAGGTCACCGGACTCGAAACCCGGCTGCGCAATGCCCAGGAGAGCCAGCTCGCGCCCGCCGAAGACCCCGTCGATCGTCAGCGGATCGCCGCCGCGGCCGACACCGCGCGCGGCGTCGAGGTGGAGGCCCGGCTCGCGGTGCGCACCGCCGAGGAACGAGCCAACGCCGTTCGCGGCCGGGCGGATTCGTTGCGCCGTGCGGCCGCCGCCGAACGCGAGGCACGGGTACGGGCCCAACAGGCACACGCCGCGCGGTTGCGGGCGGCCGCGGTGGCGGCGGCGGTGGCCGACGCGGGTCGGCTGCTGGCGACGAGGTTGAACCGGGTCGTCGGCGCGGCGTCGCAGATCCGCGACGCGATGGTCGGCGAACGGGAGGCGCGGTCGACGGCGATGGCGGCGGTGCGCGACGAGGTGCACACGCTGGGCGCCCGGGTGGCCAAACTGACCGACTCGCTGCACCGCGACGAGGTGGCCAACGCCCAGGCGGAGCTGCGCATCGAACAGCTGGAACAAATGGTGCTCGAGCAGTTCGGCATGAGCCCCGCGGATTTGATCGCCGAGTACGGCCCGCAGATCGCGCTGCCGGCCTCCGAGCTGGAGATGGCCGAGTTCGAGCTGGCCCGCGAGCGCGGCGAGCAGGTCACCGCGCCCGCCCCGGTGCCCTACGACCGGCCCACCCAGGAGCGGCGGGCCAAACGGGCCGAGCGCGAGCTGGCCGAACTGGGCCGGGTCAATCCGCTGGCCCTCGAGGAGTTTGCCGCGCTGGAGGAGCGCTACAACTTCTTGTCCACCCAGCTCGAAGACGTCAAGTCGGCCCGCAAGGATCTGCTCGAGGTCGTCGCCGAGGTCGATTCTCGCATCCTGCAGGTGTTCAGCGACGCATTCATCGACGTAGAGCGTGAATTTCAGGAAGTCTTCGCCGTGCTGTTCCCCGGTGGCGAAGGCCGGCTGCGGCTGACCAATCCGGATGACATGCTGACCACCGGCATCGAGGTCGAAGCCCGTCCGCCCGGCAAGAAGATCACCCGACTGTCTTTGCTGTCCGGTGGCGAGAAGGCGCTGACCGCGGTCGCGATGCTGGTGGCGATCTTCCGCGCCCGTCCGTCGCCGTTCTACATCATGGACGAGGTGGAGGCCGCGCTCGACGACACGAACCTGCGCCGCCTGATCTCGCTGTTCGAGCTGCTGCGGGCGCGCTCGCAGCTGCTGATCATCACCCATCAGAAGCCGACGATGGAGGTCGCCGATGCGTTGTACGGCGTGACCATGCAGGGCGACGGCATCACCGCGGTGATCTCGCAGCGGATGCGTGGACAAGAGGTCCAGCAGCTCGTCACTGCTTCTTCTTAGAGCACCGGCGGCGGCTGCCGCTGTGAGTCGCCGTGAGTTCGGCGACGTGGCCCTGAAACAATGTCAGCGTGTCGCAAGGTCTTTGGATCACCATCGCCGTCGTTGCCGCCCTGGTTGTCATCGCTGCGCTGGTCCTGGGGCTGACCCGGTACCGCCGCCGGCGGATCAGCCTGACCCGGCCCGAGCCGGGCGCACTCGAGGGTTCCGGGCGCTACACCGCGTCGTCGGGCATCACCTTCAGTCAGAGCGCGCCGGCGCAGGACCGGATCGACACCGGCGGGTTGCCCGCCGTGGGAGACGACGCGACCATCCCGCGCGACGCGCCGCGGCGCACGATCTCCGATGTTCACCTCCCCGCACCGGAGGCCGAACCCGAGACGGTCGCGCCGCCCGCGCCCGCGCCGGCGCCAGAGCCGGAACCGGAGCCGGAGATCCCCGCGGCCGCCGAGATCGACGAGATCGCGCCGACCGAAGGCCGGCTGGAGCGCCTGCGCGGCCGGATGGCGAGATCGCAGAACGCGCTCGGGCGCAGCATGCTGGGCTTGATCGGCGGCGGTGACCTGGACGAAGAGTCCTGGCAGGACATCGAGGACACCCTGCTGGTCGCCGATCTGGGCCCGGTGGCCACCGAGTCGGTGGTCGCGCAGCTGCGCAGCCGCCTGGCCGGCGGCAACGTGCGCAGCGAGGCCGACGCGCGGGCCGTGCTGCGCGACGTGCTGATCAGAGAGCTGAAACCCGAGATGGATCGCTCGATTAACGCACTGCCACACAACGAGCACCCGTCGGTGCTGCTGATCGTCGGCGTCAACGGCACCGGGAAAACCACCACCGTCGGCAAGCTGGCGCGGGTGCTGGTGGCCGACGGCCGGCGTGTCGTGCTGGGCGCGGCCGACACATTCCGGGCCGCGGCCGCCGATCAGCTGCAGACCTGGGCGTCCCGGGTGGGCGCCGAGGTGGTGCGCGGAGCCGAAGGTTCGGACCCGGCGGCCGTGGCCTTCGACGCCGTCGACAAGGGCATCGAAACGGGTGCCGACGTCGTGCTGATCGACACCGCGGGACGGCTGCACACCAAAGTCGGCCTGATGGATGAGCTCGACAAGGTCAAACGCGTGGTAACCCGGCGCGCCGCCGTGGACGAGGTGCTGTTGGTCCTCGACGCCACCATCGGACAGAACGGGCTGGCCCAGGCCAAGGTCTTCGCCGACGTCGTCGACATCACCGGCGCGGTGCTGACCAAGCTGGACGGAACGGCCAAGGGCGGCATCGTTTTCCGGGTCCAACAAGAACTCGGCGTGCCGGTGAAACTGGTCGGCCTCGGTGAAGGCCCCGACGATTTGGCGCCGTTCGAGCCCGCCGCATTCGTGGATGCCCTGCTCGGCTGAAACCCCTTACATGAGGACCGTTTCGTTAATGACGCCGAAACACGGTGGCCCCATCTCGGAAACAACCATTGCGCAAGGTTCTGGATCAGGTCATCGGGCACATGTCTGATGACTTCTTCAGGGCCGACCGGAGGTGATAGCGAGTGAGTTTCCCAGTAATGGGCCAGCCCAATACCGGCGATACCGCCTGGATGCTGGCGAGTTCCGCGCTGGTGTTGTTGATGACGCCAGGCCTGGCGTTCTTCTATGGCGGTATGGTGCGCGCCAGAAGCGTGCTGAACATGCTCATGATGAGCATCAGCGCGATGGGCGTGGTGACGGTGCTGTGGGTGCTATATGGCTATTCGGTCTCGTTTGGCACTGACAAGGCCAATTACATCGGCGACCCGACCGAGTACTGGGGCCTCAAGGGTCTGATCGGGGGTAACGCCGTAGCCGCCGACCCGACCAAGGGTGTTGCGGCGACGGACATCCCGCTGGCCGGCACGCTGCCCGCGACCGTATTCGTGGCATTCCAGCTGATGTTCGCGATCATCACCGTCGCGCTGATCTCGGGCGCGGTGTCCGACCGCCTCAAGTTCAGCGCCTGGCTGGTGTTCTCCGGGTTGTGGGCGACGTTCGTGTACTTCCCCGTCGCACACTGGGTCTTCGCGTTCGACGGCTTCGCCGCCGAGAAGGGCGGCTGGATCGCGAACAAGCTGCACGCGATCGACTTCGCCGGCGGAACCGCGGTCCATATCAACTCCGGTGTGGCCGGCCTGATGCTGGCGATCGTGCTGGGCAAGCGCAAAGGCTGGCCCACCACGCTGTTCCGCCCGCACAATGTGCCGTTCGTGATGCTCGGTGCGGGCTTGCTGTGGTTCGGTTGGTACGGCTTCAACGCCGGCTCGGCCACCAGCTCCAACGGTGCGGCTGGGGCGACGTTCATGACGACCACGATCGCGACGGCCACGGCCATGCTGGCCTGGCTCCTCACCGAGCGGATCCGCGACGGCAAGGCCACGACCCTGGGTGCGGCATCCGGCATCGTCGCCGGGCTGGTCGCGATCACCCCGTCCTGCTCGTCGGTGAATGCGCTCGGCGCGCTGATCATCGGTCTGGTAGCCGGTGTGGTGTGTGCGCTGGCGGTCGGGCTGAAGTTCAAGTTCGGCTTCGACGACTCGCTCGACGTGGTCGGGGTGCACCTGGTCGGTGGTCTGGCGGGCACGCTGCTGGTGGGTCTGCTGGCCGCCCCGGAGAGCGTGGCGATCAACGGCGTGACCGGCGTATCCAAGGGTCTGTTCTACGGCGGCGGCTGGGATCAGCTGGAGCGACAGGCGGTCGGCGCGTTCTCCGTTCTGTTCTACTCGGGGATCGTGACGCTTATCCTGGCTCTGATTCTGAAGTACACCATCGGGCTGCGTCTGAGTCCCGAGTCGGAAGCGGCGGGTATCGATGAGTCCGAGCACGCGGAGAGCAGCTACGATTTCGCAGTAGTCACCGGTTCGATTCTTCCTCATGCCAGCCTGCCGGACAGCTCTAATGGACTGGACGAAGCAGTCGCGGCCGAGAAAGTGGAGGCGGAGTAGAAATGAAGCTGATCACCGCAATCGTGAAGCCGTTCACCCTCGACGACGTCAAGACCAGCCTCGAGGACGCGGGCGTCCTGGGGATGACGGTCAGCGAAATCCAGGGCTATGGACGGCAGAAGGGTCACACCGAGGTTTACCGGGGTGCTGAATACTCGGTCGATTTCGTGCCGAAAGTTCGGATCGAGGTCGTTGTCGACGACTCCATCGTCGACAAGGTCGTGGACAGCATTGTCCGGGCGGCGCGCACCGGCAAGATCGGTGACGGCAAGGTCTGGGTGAGTCCCGTGGAAACCATCGTGCGAGTGCGCACCGGTGAACGCGGAACTGATGCGTTATGACGCTAGCCGCAAGTTGACGGTCCAGCCCGAGCGGGCCGGGAGGTTATGAAACCGAACGAGCCCGACCGGGAATCTGGAGCGGACGCCGCGCACGCAGAAATCGCTTCCGGGGCAAGCGATTTAGCTGCTGCGCGGCGTACGCTGCTGTCTGAGGGCAGCACACTGCATGCGGCCGAGCTGCGGCACGCTTGGCTGGAGCTACACGAGTCGTGGTTGACCGCCAAGGCCGACGAGATCGGCGTCACCGACACCAGTGAATTCGCGATCGTCGGCGTCGGCGGACTCGGTCGCCGCGAGTTGCTGCCTTACTCCGACCTGGACTTGATGTTGTTGCACGACAACGTGTCTGACGATGTGCTGCAGCGGGTCGCCGACGGGCTGTGGTATCCGTTGTGGGACGCCAACGTTCGGCTCGACCACAGCGTGCGCACGGTGGCCCGGACGCTGAGCGTCGCCAACGGTGACATGATCGCCGCCCTGGGCCTGCTGGACGCCCGCCACATTGCCGGCAACGCGGAGCTGTCCGAGGAGTTGATCGCCGGCGCAAGAAAGCAGTGGCGCACCGCGATTCGTTCCCGGATGAACGAGCTGGAGGAGATGACGCAAGCCCGGTGGCTGCGCTGCGGCCGGATCGCGCAGCGCGCCGAGCCGGACCTGAAATCGGGCCGCGGTGGCCTGCGTGACGTCCAATTGCTCGATGCGCTGGGCGTCGCCCAACTCATCGACCGACGCGGGATGAGCCGCCCGGAAAGCCCCGGGGGTTCACTCGACGACGCCTACCTCACGCTGCTCGACGTGCGCACCGAACTGCATCGGGTGTCCGGCCGCGGACGCGATCAGTTGCTGGCTCAGTTCGCCGACGAGATCAGCGCCGCGTTGCACCTTGGTGATCGTTTCAGTTTGGCGCGCAGGCTGTCTGATGCCGGCCGTACCATCGCGTACCACTCTGAAACCGGGTTGCGGACTGCGCAGAACGCGTTGCCGCGACGCGGCATCTCGGCATTGGTGCGGCGCCCGAAGCGGCGGCCGCTGGACGAGGACGTCGTGGAGTATGACGGTGAAATCGTGCTTGCCCGCGAGGCCCAACCCGGACGCGATCCCGGACTGGTGCTTCGGGTGGCCGCCGCCTCGGCCCACACCGGCCTGCCCATCGGGGCTGCCACGCTCAGCCGGCTGGCCACCAGCGTCCCGGACTTGCCGACACCGTGGCCGCGGGAGGCGTTGGACGACCTGCTGGTCGTGCTGCTGGCCGGCCCCACGATGGTGAACACGATCGAGTCGCTGGACCGTACCGGCCTGTGGAGCAAGCTATTTCCCGAATGGGACGCCGTCCGCGATCTTCCTCCGCGCGACGTCTCCCATGTGTGGACGGTGGATCGTCATATCGTCGAGACCGCCGTCAATGCGGCCCCCCTGACGACTCGCGTCGCGCGATCGGACCTGCTGGCACTGGGCGCGCTGCTGCACGACATCGGCAAGGGGCGCGATGTGGACCATTGCGTGTTCGGGGCCGATCTGGTGCTTCCGATCGGCGAAAGGCTGGGGTTGTCGCCGAAGGACATCGACACGCTGGCAGGCATGGTCCGCCACCATCTGCTACTGCCCATCACCGCCACCCGAAGCGACCTCAACGACCCGGCGACCATCGAGTCGGTGTCGGAGGCCTTGGGTGGCGACCAGCAACTGCTGGAGTTGTTGCATGCGCTGGCGGAGGCGGACTCGAAGGCGACCGGGCCAGGGGTGTGGAGCGACTGGAAGGCCTCCCTCATCGAGGACCTGGTGCGCCGCTGTCGGATGGTGATGGCAGGTGAGCCGCTGCCGGAGGCCGAACCGACTGCGCCACACTATCTTTCACTGGCGGCAGACCACGGCGTGCACGTTGAGATCAAGCCGGGGGAGCGGGAGCGTCTGCATGCGGTGATGGTCGCACCGGACGAGCGGGGCTTGGTGTCGAAAGCCGCGGCGGTGCTGGCATTGAACTCGCTGCGGATCCACTCGGCGACGGTAAACACTCACGAGGGCGTCGCGGTCACCGAATTCGTGGTGTCGCCGCTGTTCGGTTCTCCGCCCGAAGCGGGCCTACTGCGCCAGCAGTTCGTCGGTGCGCTGGCCGGCGACATCGACGTGCTCGCCATGGTGGAGAAGCGCGCCGGCGAGGCCGCGAGTTCGGCGTCCGCGCGGGCGGGGGAGGTGCAGGTGGGTGTGCCCGTCACGCGTTCGACCGCACCGCCGCACATCCTGTGGCTGGAGACCGGGGCCGACGGCCAGCTGGTCCTCGAGGTCCGCGCGGTGGACCGGCCGGGCTTGCTCGCGCTGCTGACCCGCGCGCTGGAGCGGACCGGCGCCGACATCGTCTGGGCCAAGGTCAACACATTCGGGTCGACGGCGGCCGACGTGTTCTCGGTGGTGCTGCCCGGGGACGGCGACGAGGGTGCGCGCGCCGACGTGGAGAAGCACCTACTGGCCGTGCTGAGCGCTCCGGGCGACGACGCGATCGGCTAGGCGTCTACTACGCCAGCTCCGAATTCAGTTGCCGCAGGGCCACAATGCGGTCCTTCAGCTGGTCGCGGGTCGCGGCCGCGATCGGCGGACCGCCGCAGCGCCGGCGCAGCTCGTTGTGGATCCATCCGTGCGGCTTGCCGGTGCGGTGATGGGCGACCGACACCAGACTGTTGAGTTCGCGGCGCAGCTCGCGGAGCTGACCGTGCATGGACCCGGGCGCCGACGGCACCGGTGCCGCGTGCCCGGACGCGGCCCGCTTCTGGAGCTGCTCGTCCTGGCGCCGGTGCAGCAGAGCCCGCATCTGGGTGGCGTCGAGCAATCCCGGGATGCCGAGGTAGTCGGCCTCCTCGTCGCTTCCGGCCGCGGCGGCGGTGCCGAACGAGGACCCGTCGAAGATGACCTGATCCAATTCGGCGTCGGCGCCCAACGAGATGAAACCCTTTTCCAGTTCCGTCTTTTCGTCTTGCGTCTTGACGGCCGGGTCATCGAGCAGCGGGTCGTCGAGGGATTCGCGGTGCGGCTCGCCGAGTACGTGGTTGCGCTCGGCTTCCAACTCGCTTGCCAGCATCAGCAGGTTGGGCACCGACGGCACGAAGATGCTCGCGCTCTCGCCCGGCCGTCGTGACCGCACGAAGCGCCCGATGGCCTGTGCGAAGAACAGTGGCGTCGAGGCGCTGGTGGCGTAGATCCCGACCGACAGCCGGGGGACGTCGACACCTTCGGAGACCATCCGCACCGCGACCAGCCAGCGAGTGCCGCTGTCGGCGAATTCGGAGATCCGGGCCGACGATCCCGGATCGTCGGAGAGCACCAGCGTCGGCACTTCGCCGGTGAGCTTCGTCAGCAGGGCGGCATACGCGCGAGCCGCGGTCTGATCGGACGCGATGACCATGCCGCCGGCGTCGGGCACATGCACGCGCTTCTGGCGCAGCCGCTGATCCGCGGCGGTGATCACCGCGGGCATCCATTCGCCCGCGGGATCCAGCGCGGTGCGCCACGCCCGCGCGGTCTGCTCGGCCGACAGCGGCTCGCCCAGTCGCGCCTCGTGCTCTTCGCCGGCGCTGTCGCGCCAGCGCGCCTGCCCCGAGTAGGCGAGGAACACCACTGGCCGTACCACGCCGTCGGCGAGCGCTTCGGCGTAGCCGTAGGTGTGGTCGGCCTGCGAACGGCGCACTCCGTCGGCACCCGATTCGTAGGTGACGAACGGGATGGGGCTGTCGTCGCTGCGAAACGGCGTGCCCGTCAAGGCAAGTCGGCGGGTGGCATCGCCGAAGGCTTCGCGAATGGCGTCGCCCCAGGTCTTGGCGTCACCGCCATGGTGGATCTCGTCGAAAACGACCAGGGTCTTGCGCTGCTCGGTGCGCACCCGGTGCAGCGTCGGATGCGACGCGACCTGGGCGTAGGTGACCATGACGCCGTGATACTCCGACGAGGTCGCCGCGCTGGTATTGGAGAACCTCGGGTCCAGGAAAATGCCGTACCGCAGCGCGGCCTGCGCCCACTGCACCTTGAGGTGCTCGGTGGGCACCACGACGGTGATCTGCTCGACGGCGCGACTGCCCAGCAGTTCGGCGATCACCCGCAGCGCGAACGTCGTCTTCCCGGACCCGGGAGTGGCCACGGCGAGGAAGTCGCGTGGCTCGGCGGCCACGTACTTCACCAACGCGCGGCGCTGCCAGCCTCGCAGCGGCGCAGTGTCGACTCCAACGCTCGCGTCGGCGGCGTTGACCGGCTGCATCGACACAGCTCCCCTCCGGCGCGCGGTTGGCAGGTCGCGCCCATTCAACAAGATTTAGGTCCCGGCCCGCGATGCTAGCCGGTGTGACGGCGGGTGTGAAATGTAGCATGACAACGCTTTTCGGCGCTGTAACGACTCCAAAGAGACGGGGCCGGGTTATCCCGAAAGCTGTGTCGGGCTCGCCAAGTCGCGGGTCTGCAGCCACGCGTTTATCCGCTCGGCGACGTCGGTCCAGCCCGGTTCGAGCATCATGTTGTGGC
The DNA here is from genome assembly GCF_055419445.1 of Mycobacterium sp. IDUB_19. NCBI lineage: Bacteria > Bacillati > Actinomycetota > Actinomycetes > Mycobacteriales > Mycobacteriaceae > Mycobacterium > Mycobacterium sp. IDUB_19. The sequence goes on from NZ_JBVAXR010000003.1 coordinate 23,461, forward strand.
CCATCGCGAAGAACTCCGGCTCGGTCGCATACGCGCGTGCCGTGGCGCGCACCTCGTCGACGCTGACGAAGCCGTCGTAGAGGGCGCCGAGGACCAGAATCGGCGTCCTCACCCGCCGGGTTCTGACGCGGCGCACGATCGGATCGGTCATGGCGGCGCGAACGCTCTCGGCCCCGGCGCGTCGCCTACAGGATTCGACGATGGCCTCGGGCGTGTCGGCGCAGAACAGGTAATCGCGGGTCAGCTCCGGGGTGGCGAGGAATTTCAGCAGCGTGGGGTCGCTCCAGGCTTCCAGGGTCATCGACGGTCGGCGGCGCCAGACGCGTATCGCCAAGGTGAGCACGCCCTTGGGCGGCACGGAGCCCAACAGCACCGCGGCCGGGGCGCTGTGCTGTTCGAGGTAGCGCTGGATCACGAAGCCGCCCAGCGAATGGCCGATCAGCACCGGTTCGCCGCCCAGATCGTCGGCCACCGAGCGCAGATCGTCCATGTAGTCGGCGACGGACACCTTGGTCAACGGCTTGGCTGTCGGGCTGCTGCCGTGGCCGCGCAGGCTGATCGAGACCGCGCGGTAGCCGGCGTCGGCGAAGTAGTCCAGGAAGTGGTCGTCCCAGCACCAGGCACCGTGCCAGCCGCCGTGCACGAAGAGCAACGGCACGGGATGGTCGGAGCTGCACGATCCTTTGTCGATGACCTCGAGCATGAGCTGACATTTGCTGGCCGCGGCCGCGGCGTCAAGAGGGCCGCACACTCGCGCCGGTGGGGGCACCCGCCGGCTCTCCACTAGACCTGATGAGTGGTGACCCGCTGCGCCCGACTGCGTCGCGCTGGCGATCACCACTAGGCTGGCGGGGTGTTTGAATCGCTGTCCGACCGGTTGACCGGTGCCCTGCAGGGGCTGCGCGGTAAAGGTCGACTGACTGACGCCGACATCGATGCCACCACTCGCGAAATCCGCCTCGCGCTGCTGGAAGCCGACGTATCGCTGGCCGTCGTGCGGGCATTCGTCGGCCGGATCAAAGAGCGCGCTCGGGGCGCAGAGGTGTCCGGTGCCCTCAACCCGGCGCAGCAGGTCGTCAAGATCGTCAACGAAGAACTCGTCGGCATCCTCGGCGGCCAGACCCGCCAGCTGGCGTTTGCGAAGACACCGCCGACCGTGGTGATGCTCGCCGGCCTGCAGGGTTCCGGTAAGACCACGCTGGCCGGGAAGTTGGCCGCATGGCTGCGCGGCCAGGGACACACGCCGCTGCTGGTGGCCTGCGACCTGCAGCGTCCCGCCGCGGTCAACCAGCTGCAAGTGGTCGGCCAGCGGGCCGGGGTGCCGGTCTTCGCGCCGCATCCCGGAGAGTCGCCGGAGTCCGGCCCCGGTGACCCGGTCGCCGTCGCGTCGGCCGGACTCGCCGAAGCCCGCGCCAAGCATCACGACGTCGTCATCGTCGACACCGCCGGCCGGCTGGGCATCGACGACGAGCTGATGAGCCAGGCCGCCGCCATCCGGGACGCCGTCGATCCCGACGAAGTGCTCTTCGTGCTCGACGCGATGATCGGTCAGGACGCGGTCACCACCGCCGAAGCATTCCGGGAAGGCGTCGGCTTCACCGGCGTGGTGCTGACCAAGCTCGACGGCGATGCCCGCGGTGGTGCCGCGTTGTCGGTCCGCGAGGTCACCGGCGTACCAATCCTTTTCGCGTCCACCGGCGAGAAGCTGGAGGACTTCGACGTCTTCCACCCGGACCGGATGGCCAGCCGCATCCTCGGCATGGGCGACGTGCTCAGCCTGATCGAACAGGCCGAGCAGGTCTTCGACGCCGAGCAGGCCGAGGCCGCCGCCGCCAAGATCGGCACCGGCGAGCTGACCCTCGAGGATTTCCTCGAGCAGATGCTCGCGATCCGCAAGATGGGGCCGATCGGCAACCTGCTGGGCATGCTGCCCGGCGCCGGGCAGATGAAGGACGCGCTGGCCGAGGTCGACGACCGGCAGCTCGACCGGTTGCAGGCCATCATCCGCGGCATGACGCCGCAGGAGCGCGCCGACCCCAAGATCATCAACGCCTCGCGGCGGCTGCGCATCGCCAATGGTTCGGGCGTGGCGGTTTCCGAGGTCAACCAGCTGGTCGACCGCTTCTTCGAAGCCCGCAAGATGATGTCGTCGATGCTCGGCGGCATGGGCATCCCGGGCATGGGCCGCAAGTCGGCGACGCGAAAAGCCAAGGGCGCTAAAGGCAAGAAGGGCAAGAAGGGGGGACGCGGTCCGACGCCGCCGAAGGTCCGCAATCCGCTGGGCGCCGGCATGCCGGGCATGGCAGGGATGCCGCCGGGGTTCCCCGATCTGTCACAGATGCCCGAGGGCCTCAACGAGCTGCCGCCCGGCCTGGCCGACTTCGATCTGTCCAAGCTGAAGTTCCCGGGCAAGAAATAGCCGCACGGTGCCGATGCACGTGCGAGGTCGGGGGTTACCCGACGAGACCTCGGTCGAACTGTGGATCGTCGACGGCCACATCAGCACCGAACGGGTTGCCGGGGCCGAAACCGTGTTCGGGGCTTCTGGAGGCGGCTGGATCCTGCCCGGGCTGGTGGACGCCCACTGTCACGTCGGGCTCGGCCACCACGGCGAGATCCCGCTCGACGACGCGATCGAACAGGGCGAGACCGAACGCGATGTCGGCGCGCTGCTGTTGCGCGACTGCGGCTCACCCACCGACACCCGCAGCCTCGACGACCGCGAGGACCTGCCCCGCATCATCCGGGCCGGAAAGCACATCGCCAGGCCCAAGCGCTATCAGGCGGGCTTCGCGAAAGAGCTCGAAGACGAGTCCCAGCTGCCGGCCGCGGTGGCCGTGGAGGCGCAGCGCGGTGACGGCTGGGTCAAACTGGTCGGCGACTGGATCGACCGCGGCGCCGGCGACCTCGCCCCGCTGTGGTCCGACGACGTGCTCAAGGCCGCGATCGACACCGCACACACCCACGGTGCCCGCGTCACCGCCCACGTCTTCAGCGACGAGGCCATGCCCGGGCTGATCAAGGCCGGCATCGACTGCATCGAACACGGCACCGGGCTCACCGACGACACCATCGCGCTGATGCTCGAGCATAAAACCGTGTTGGTCCCCACCCTGATCAACATCATCGACAACTTCCCGGGCATCGCCGACGCCGCGAAGCGGTACCCGAGCTATGCCGCGCACATGCGCGATCTGTACGCGCGCTGCCCCGAGCGGATCGCGGCGGCCGCGGATGCGGGCGTGCCGATCTATGCCGGAAGCGATGCCGGCACGATGATCGCGCACGGCCGGATCGCCGATGAGGTCGAGGCGCTGGCGGGGATCGGGATGAGCCCGACCGACGCGCTGGGGGCGGCGTGCTGGGATGCCCGCCGCTGGCTGGGCCGGCCCGGCCTGGAACACGGGGCGCCCGCTGATCTGGTGTGCTATTCACAGGACCCGCGCCACGGTCCCGGTGTGCTGAGCCAACCCGACCTGGTGATCCTGCGCGGCAACATCTTTCGGCCCTGAAGCAGGGCTAGCGCCGGCCGGGCGCCTGGTAAGCGGGGCATCGCGGCGGCGGATAGAATGAGCCGATGGCGTTGGCCAGCGGCGCGGTTTTTGCCGGATATACCGTCGCTCGAAGGCTCGGATCCGGGGTGACTGGAGATGTCTACCTTGTCCAGGATCCGCGTTCGTCGCGCTGGCAGGCGCTCAAGGTTCTTTCGCTGACGTTGTCCTCGGACCGTCAGTTCCGCCGGGATTTTCTGTCCGAGACGTCGACCGTCTCGAGCCTTCATCACCCGAACATCGTGGCTGTGCACGACCGCGGCGACTTCGACGGACAGCTGTGGATCGCGATGGACTACGTGGAGGGCAGCAACGCCGCGCAGTTGTGCAAGGACCGATTCCCGGCGGTGTGGCCCGTCGGCGAAGTCCTGGCCATCGTCACCGCGGCGGCCGACGCGCTGGACTACGCCCACCAGCGCGGATTGCTGCACCGCGACGTCAAACCGGCCAACATACTGCTGACCAGCCCGGGAGAGGGCGAACAACGGATTCTGTTGTCGGACTTCGGGGTAGCCCGGCCACTCGGCGAGCACTCGGGCGTGGTCGGCTCCCATGTGCCGGTCGGCACGGTCGGCTACGCCGCGCCCGAACAGTTGATGGGGGCTGACGTCGATCGGCGCGCCGATCAGTATGCGTTGGCCGCCACGGCATTTCACTTGCTGACGGGCGCACCGCCGACCGAATATCTCAACCCGGCCGCGGCGCTGCGCGAGTTGCTCACGGATCCGCCGCGCAAGCTCAGCGACCAGCGCCCGGAATTGGCGCAGCTGGATCGGGTGTTCTCGCGGGCGCTCGCCGAACGACCCGTCGACCGGTTCGCGAGCTGCCGAGAGTTCGCCGACGCCGCCAACGAACTGTCCGCCGTCGAAACGGGAGATCGCAGCCCCGATGCCGTTCTGGTGCTCGATTACCCGGCCTTCGGGTGGCCCGGCGACGAGGACACTGCGAGTACCGAACCGGACCGCGGGGCACTAGCCGATGCCGACGCACCGGTCAGCCTGCCGACGAAGCGTCGGCCCCGCAAGATCGTGATCGGCGCGGTGGTGATCGCGGTGCTGATCGGGCTGTTCGCCTTCGGCATCATCACCGGGCGGAAGATGGAGTCGACTGCCGCGCGGGCGGCCAGCACCCCATCGAGTGCGCCCGCCCCGGCCGCCGCGCTCCCACCGCCGAGCGCGACGTCGGGTCCGCCCGCCGCGCTGGAGGGCACTTATCGCCTCGAGGTCGAGCGGTCCAAGCAGACTTTCGATTACACGCCCAGCCCGCAGCCCCCGGACGTGACGACCTGGTGGGCGTTCCGCTCGTCGTGCACGCCGTCGTACTGCTCGGCCGCCGCGATTCTGCTCGACGACAAGGATCACACCCAGCCGGCCCTGACGGGCGCTCGTCCCGTCGTCTTCCGGTTCGACGATGGTCAATGGCAGTCGCGTCCGGAAACGGTGCCGTTTGCGTGTGTGGGAGCAAACGGTATCGCCAAGTCGCAGACCACGGTGCAGACGCTGGTGCTGCGGCCCAACCCGCAGGGCGATCTTGTCGGCGAGATGGAGCTTGTCGTGCAAACCGACGAGTGTGGCCAGCGCGCGTCGGTGGTCCGGGTTCCCGCAAAGCTGAGCCGGACCGCCGACACCCCACCCGGTGTCTACGTGCCGGACCCGGTCACCGTCCCCGAAATCGCCGGCGCCCAGACCGCCGTATCCCCGACCCCCGGCGCCTCGAAGCCGTCCGGGACGCCGTCCAAGCCGGGTGGCTGACCCGCTTAGCGACCTGACCTGCACCGTTGCGTGTTTCAGAAAAAGATTGCGAGCGCTCACTATCTATGATAGGTTCGCTGCAACCGATCGACCTGGAGGCGACAGTGACTTACGACGTGATCATCCGCGACGGATTGTGGTTTGACGGAACCGGCAGCGCGCCGCATACCCGCACGCTGGGCATCCGCGACGGCGTGGTGGCCACGGTGTCGGCCACCCCGCTGGACGAGACGGGCTGCCCCGAGGTGATCGACGCGGCGGGCAAGTGGATCACGCCCGGCTTCCTCGACGTGCACACCCACTACGACGCCGAAGTGCTGCTGGACCCCGGCCTGCGCGAGTCGGTGCGCCACGGCGTCACCACGGTGTTGCTGGGCATGTGCTCGCTGTCGACGGTCTACGCCGACTCCGAGGACGCCGCCGACCTGTTCAGCCGGGTCGAGGCGGTGCCGCGCAAATTCGTCCTCGGCGCGCTGGAAACCAACCGGACGTGGAGCACCGCCGCCGAATACATCGCGGCCATCGACGCGCTGCCGCTCGGCCCGAATGTCAGCTCGCTGCTTGGTCATTCGGACCTGCGCAGCACGGTGCTCGGACTCGAGCGCGCCACCGACGCCGCCGTCAAGCCCACGGCCGCCGAGCTGGAGAAAATGGCGACGCTGCTCGACGAGGCGCTCGAGGCCGGGATGCTCGGCATGTCGGGCATGGACGCGGCGATCGACAAACTGGACGGCGACCGCTTCCGGTCGCGGGCGCTGCCGTCCACCTTCGCGACCTGGCGGGAACGGCGCAAGCTGATCAAGGTGCTGCGCAAGCGCGGCCGGATCCTGCAGAGCGCGCCCGACGTCAACAATGCGGCGTCCGCGCTGCTGTTCTTCTTGGCCAGCAGCCGGATATTCAATCGGCGCAAGGGCGTTCGGATGAGCCTGCTGGTGTCCGCCGACGCCAAGTCGATGCCGCTCGCGGTCTACGTCTTCGGGCCGGCAACTCGCCTGGCGAACAAGATCCTGGGCTCCAGCGTGCGGTTCCAGCACCTGCCGGTGCCGTTCGAGTTGTACTCCGACGGAATCGATCTGCCGGTCTTCGAGGAGTTCGGCGCCGGTACGGCCGCCCTGCACCTGCGTGATCAGTTGCAGCGCAACGAGTTACTGGCCGACGAGGCCTACCGCCGCAAGTTCCGGCAGGAGTTCGACCGCATCAAGCTCGGGCCGTCCCTGTGGCACCGTGACTTCCACGACGCGGTCATCGTCGAGTGCCCCGATAAGTCGTTGATCGGCAAGAGCTTTGGCGCGATCGCCGAAGAGCGCGGACTGCACCCACTCGACGCGTTCCTCGATGTGCTGGTCGAAAACGGTGAACGCAACGTGCGGTGGACGACCATCGTTGCCAATCACCGGCCCAAGCTGCTCAACGCGCTCGCCAACGAGGACAGCGTGCACATGGGCTTCTCGGACGCCGGTGCGCACCTGCGCAATATGGCCTTCTACAACTTTCCGATCAAGCTGCTCAAGCGGACTCGCGACGCCTATCGGGCGGGTGCGCCGTTCATGTCCACCGAACGGGCGGTGCATCGTTTGACCGGCGAACTGGCGGACTGGTTCGGCGTCGACGCCGGAACCCTGCGGGAGGGCGACCGGGCGGACTTCGTGGTGATCGACCCGGCCGGCCTGAACGACGAGGTCGACGCCTATCACGAGGAAGAAGTGCCCTTCTACGGCGGCTTGCGGCGCATGGTCAATCGCAGCGACGGCGCCGTCGTCGCGACCGGTGTGGGCGGCGCCGTGGTGTTCCGCGCGGGTCAGTTCCGCGACGGCTACGGACAGACGGTGAAGTCCGGCCGCTACCTGCGGGCGGGTCAGCGCGCGCAGCGCTCGGCTGCACTGGTCTGAGCGCGACATGGCCAGAACCCAGCAGCAACGCCGTGAGGAGACCGTCGGGCGGCTGCTCGAGGCGTCCATCGCCAGCATTGTCGAGGTCGGATACGCGCGGGCATCCGCGGCCGTGATCACCAAGCGGGCCGGGGTGTCGGTCGGCGCGTTGTTCCGTCACTTCGAGACGATGAGCGACTTCATGGCGGCGACGGCATCGGAGGTGCTGCGCCGGCAGGTGGAGTCGTTCACCAAGCAGGTCGCCCAGATTCCGGCCGACCGGCCGGCGCTGGAAGCGGCGCTGACGATTCTGCGGGACATCACCGGCGGCTCCACGAACGCGGTGCTCTACGAACTGATGATCGCCGCGCGTACCGACGAGAAGCTTAACGCCCATCTGCGCGACGTGCTGGCGCAGTACACGGCGAAGATCCTCGACGCCGCGCGTGCGCTGCCGGGAGCCGAGGCCGTCCCGGCGGAGACGTTCCCGGTGCTGGTGGCGTTGATGACGAATGTCTTCGACGGCGCGGCGATCGTGCGCGGGATCTTCCCGGAACCGGATATCGAGGAGCAGCGAATCGCGTTGCTATCCGCGCTGATAACCGGTCTGGTCCCGAACGAGGACTCCTAGCGACGGTTTACAGCGAGCCGATGCTGGACTGCGGGTTGAGCGCAAAGCCCCAGTCGAACAAGCTGCCCGCCTGATCCCAATAGGTCGGTCCGCCGGGCTTGATCAGCCCGTACATCATGGCGACCACCAAGCGGCGTCCGCCGCGGGAAGCGGCACCGACGAAGGTCTTTCGGGCCGCGTTGGTGAATCCGGTCTTGCCGCCGATGGCGCCCGGATAGCGAGTCAACAGTTCGTCCTGGTTGGTGATCGGTTGATCGCCGTTGTCGCCGGGGAACATCGCCGACGGCTCGGCGGTGATGTGGGCGAACATCGGGGTCGCCATCGCGGCCCGGAAGATCACCGCCAGGTCGTGCGCGGTCGACTCCCCGGAGCCGCCGGGGCCGTCCAGGCCGGACGGGGTGGCCGCGTGGGTGCTGGTCGCCCCGAGGGAGGCGGCCTTGGCGTTCATCTTGGCCACGGTGGCGTCGGCTCCGCCCAGTAGGTGCGCCAGCGTGTTGGCGGCATCGTTGCCGGACACCAGCAGCAGCCCGTCCAGCAGCTGCCGCGCGGTGTAGGTGCGGCCGGGCTTGATCCCGACGCAGTTGCACTCGACCTGGGTGTCGGCGACGTCGGCGACGACGGTGGAGTCCAGGCTCACCTGGTCCAGCACCACCAACGCCAGCAGCACCTTGATGGTGCTCGCCGGCGGGTGGGCCACGTTCTGGTCGCGACCGGCCAGCACCTGACCGCTGTCGAGATCGGCCAGGATCCAGGTCTGGGCCGGGCCGTCGGGAATCGGGATCGAGCCGATCGGCTGCATGTCGTCGGCCCGGGACGTCGCAGCGGTGGCACCGCAGGTAGCGATCGTGACCAAAGCAGCGACTGCGGCCATGAGTTTCCGCATGGGCGCAAAGTTTAACTTCCGGGCGCAGCCTTTACCTCACGGACACCACGGCGGGACGGGGCAGAACGGAAGCGTGGGCAGCGGCAGGTACGGGGTCTGGGTGGGTACCGGCCCCCGCGGAGGCGGCTGCTTGAACGGCAGGGACGACCACGAGTAAAAAGCGCCGGTGCCGGTGTCGTGGACTCCCGCGTAATCCCAGTAGAAGTCGTGACAGACGTTCGCGTCCCAGGGAATCGGCCGGCCCGCGGGATCGGGGTCGCCCGGACACCAGCGCTGACAGGAGCTTCCCGGCGCGCAGGCCCCGGGTGCGGCCTGCGCGACACGCTCGGCCGGACCCAGCGCGGCGAAGGCGGCCCACACCGACACCGCCATTGCTAAGCAGGCGATCCCTGCTTTCATAGCTGGGATTATTCTCCAATCCGGCTTTGCGCGGTACCGCGAATTGGCGGGCCTGTCCCCGGTGCGGGCGGCGGTGTTGAATCGACAACCATGAGTGAACGAATCGACTACGAAGCGGTGGCCCCGCGGGGTGTGAAGACACTCGGTGGCGTTCACCTCTACCTGACCCAGTCGGGTCTGCCGCCGGTGCTGCTGACCACCGTCTACCTGCGGGTGTCGCTGATCAACGGCTGCGCCTACTGCATCGACATGCACTCGCGGGAGTTGCGCGAATCAGGGGTGTCGAACGAGAAGATCGCCCTGGTTCCGGTGTGGCAGGAAGCCGGTGAGCTGTTCGACAGCCGCGAGCGCGCCGCATTGGCGTGGGCGGAAACCATCACCCTGATAGCGGCCACGGGTGCGCCCGACAGCGCATACACGGCGGTATCGGAGCACTTCGACGAGAAGGAACTGGTCGACCTCACGATCGCAATCGGGTTGATGAATGCCTACAACCGGCTGGCGATCAGCTTCCGCAACCCACCGGCAGCGGCGATTGCGAAACATGCTGAAACACCAGTGAACTGACGAACCACCGACATCGGCGACGAGTCGCTTCGGCGTCGAGGACACCCCGGGTGTTGAATCGATGCATGTTGAGCCTGGCCGAAATTTCCGACCGTCTGGAGATCCAGCAGCTGATGGTGGACTACTCCACCGCTATTGACCAGCGGCGATTCGACGATTTGGACAAGGTATTCACCGAGGACGCGTACATCGATTACACGGCCTTGGGGGGTATCGAGGGCCGTTATCCCGAGGTCAAGAAGTGGCTGTCGGAGGTGCTGCCGACCTTCCCGGTGTATGCGCACATGCTCGGGAACTTCTCGGTGCAGGTCGACGGGGATAAGGCCACGTCGCGGGTGATCTGCTTCAACCCGATGGTCTTTCCCGGCGGCCCCGAAACCAAGCAAGACCAGGTGATGTTCTGCGGGCTCTGGTACGACGACGAGTTCGTGCGCACCCCGGCCGGCTGGCGGATGACGCGCCGGGTCGAGACGAAGGTCTTCCAGAAAGTGATGTGAGCCGCCGACGCCTCGCGGCCGGGCGAATTTCTGCCGAAGCCCCTCGTTCTGGCACAATAGGCGGCTGTCCGCCGCGCGACCCGCCCCGTTTTACCGGGGTGCTTGTTCGGCGGTCATACACGCGAGGCAAAACCGGACCCGGGCATCCCGCCCCGATCGCTGAATTGCAGCGTGACACACGCAGGAGAGATCGCTTAACCATGGCTGTGAAGATCAAGCTCACTCGGCTTGGCAAAATCCGCAATCCCCAGTACCGCATCGCCGTCGCCGACGCCCGCAACCGGCGCGACGGCCGCTCGATCGAGGTCATCGGCCGGTACCACCCGAAGGAAGACCCGAGCCTGATCGAGGTCAACTCCGAGCGCGCCCAGTACTGGCTCTCGGTCGGGGCTCAGCCCACCGAGCCCGTCCTCAAGCTGCTGAAGATCACCGGCGACTGGCAGAAGTTCAAGGGCCTGCCCGGTGCGGAAGGCAGCCTGCAGCTCAAGGCGCCCAAGCCCAGCAAGCTGGAGCTGTTCAACGCCGCGCTGGCCGAGGCCGACGGCGGACCGAGCACCGAGGCCACCAAGCCGAAGAAGAAGGCCCCGGCCAAGAAGGCCGCGAAGGCCGACGAGGCCGGCGCGCAAGCCGCGCCCGCGCCCGAGGCGGCACCGGCCGAGACCGAGGCCCCGGCTCCCGAGGCCGCCGCCGCGCCCGCCGAGGGCGGCGAGCAGCCCGAACCGGCCGAGTCTTCTACGGAAAGCTGACTGACGCAATGAGTACGGTCGTCGTCGACGCTGTCGAGCATCTGGTCCGCGGAATCGTGGACAACCCTGACGATGTCCGGGTGGACCTGGTGACCAGCCGGCGTGGACGCACTGTCGAGGTTCATGTCCATCCCGACGATCTGGGCAAGGTGATCGGTCGCGGGGGACGTACCGCGACCGCGTTGCGCACGCTGGTCGCCGGTATCGGCGGCCGCGGTATCCGTGTCGACGTGGTGGACACCGACCAGTAGCGGGGCGCGCTGATGGAGCTGCTCGTCGGGCGCGTCGTAAAAGCACACGGCATCACCGGCGAGGTGGTCGTGGAAGTTCACACCGACGACCCCGCCGACCGCTTCGCAGCGGGGCGCACGTTGCGCGCCAAACCATCCCGTGGCCGCGGAGAAGAACGCAGTTGCGTCGTCGATACCGTGCGCCAACACGGCGGGCGGCTGCTGGTGCGATTCGCCGGAGTCAACGACCGCGAGGGTGCCGACGCGTTGCGCGGCAGCCTGTTCGTGGTCGACTCCGATGACCTGCCGCCGATCGACGAGGCGGACACGTACTACGACCACCAACTCGAGGGCCTGCACGTGCGGACCACGGCGGGTGAGGATGTCGGGGTCGTGGCCGAGGTGCTGCACACCGCGGCGGGGGAGCTGCTTGCGGTGCGCCGAAGTGACGGCGACGAAACGCGGGAAGTGTTGGTGCCGTTCGTGAATGCGATCGTCACGTCGGTGTCGTTGGACGACCAGACGGTCGAAATCGATCCGCCCGAGGGCCTGCTGGATTTGGAGTAGCGGGTGCGCATCGACGTCGTCACGATTTTTCCGGCCTATCTGGATCCGCTGCGGCAATCGTTGCCGGGCAAGGCAATTGCGTCGGGCTTGGTCGACCTGCGGGTGCACGACTTGCGGGCGTGGACCCACGACGTACACCACTCGGTGGACGACGCACCCTACGGCGGCGGACCGGGGATGGTGATGCGGGCGCCGGTGTGGGGTGAAGTGCTGGATGAAATCTGTTCCAGCGAAACATTATTGGTCGTTCCAACCCCGGCAGGCGGGCTGTTCGACCAGGCCACCGCCCAGCGCTGGAGCACCGAGGGGCACCTGGTGTTCGCCTGCGGGCGCTACGAGGGCATCGACCAGCGCGTCGTTCAGGACGCGGGCCGCCGCATGCGGGTCGAGGAAGTCTCGATCGGCGACTACGTGCTGCCGGGTGGCGAGTCGGCGGCCGTCGTGATGATCGAGGCCGTGCTGCGGCTGCTGACCGGCGTTCTGGGCAATCCCGCGTCGCATCACGAGGATTCGCATTCGCCGGGCCACGGCGGCCTGTTGGAGGGGCCCAGCTATACCCGGCCGTCGAGCTGGCGGGGCCTCGACGTCCCGGAGGTGCTGCTGTCCGGCGATCACGCGCGTATTTCCGCCTGGCGCCGCGAGGTTTCGCTACAGCGCACCCGCGAACGCCGCCCGGATCTCGCCCCCGGCGATTCGCCTTAGAAGGGCGTGGGCCCGATGCGGCCGTTGGGGAACATCGTCTTGACGGCCTGCGTGATCGTGTCGCGCGCCGTGGCGTCGTCGGAGGACTGCAGCGACTCGACGACCACGATGTAGCGCCGGTCGGCGCCCACCACGCCGGTAGACAGGTGCATCCACTCGGTGCCGATGCAGCACATCCAGCCCTGCTTGACCGCCACCGGCTCGGCGAACAGACCGTCGGGGATGCCGAACCGCTGCGGGTATCCGTCGATGCCGTTCGGGGTGGACTGCGCCAGATCGTTGACGATGATCTTGGCCCGCTCGGCAGGCAGCCCACCGGCGCCGTCGAGCAGCTCGTCGTAGTAGTGGATCAGGTCGGTCAGCGAGCTCATCGTGTTCCACCAGCGGCCGTCCGACGGCGGGGTGGTCGACGACAGCCCATAGCGGCCCGCGACCTGGTTGATGATGTTGTCGCCGCCGCCCTGATCCCAGAACTTCTCGGCGGCGCCGTCGTCGGACGACTGCAACATGACGTCCAACGCCCGACGGTCGTCGGGAGACAGGGTGGTCTTGCCCTGGGCTTCCTGGAGCAGGAGGTCGTCGGCGATGAACAGCTTGGCCACCGACGCGGTGCCGATGATCTGGGTGTTGCCGTTCGATATCAGCTCATGCGTCTTGCGGTCCAGGATCCCCACCGAGAGCGTGGCCCCGCTGGCCGCGGCCTGCTCGGTCGCCTGTTGCATGCGGGCCTGCAGTCCGCCGAATCCGGCGATCGGGGCCGCTGGCACCTCGTTGGTGTCCAGCAGCAGCTGAATGAGTTGCGGCTGGTGATCGGCCCCGCCGGGGGCGGACTTGCCGGGCACCTGTGTCTGAGGTTTTGCCGCCACCCTGGCCTCGTCACACCCGGCCAGCACCAGCGTCACCGCCGCGATGGCGGCGAGTGCGGTGAGCGGGCGTACGCGCATCTTTTTTCTTCTCCCAAGTTCTCTGACGTAAAACTGTTGTGGGCGGCCGTACCGCAATCTGCCCGGGCGTCTTTGAGTTCGGGTAGTGACCAGCGTGTTTTGACCCCAGTAATATGTACCACTCACCAGCGTCTTCGGCGCGCCGTGAACCGCAGGGTTTACCTGTGATTTTCAATGCATGCGGGGTGTCTGGCACAATTGACCAGTTGTCTCCAGCGGCAGCCGGCCGGCCGGGCCGCTTTTTGCCCGCTGCGAGATACGACCCAAGCCCGAATCGGCTTACGACCACCCCTGCGTGCGGGCAGTTGCCGCACGCCGCGACCTCAAGGAAGTGTCTCTGCGATGAACAGGCTGGACTTCGTCGACCAGGCGTCGCTGCGCGACGACATCCCGGCCTTCAGCCCGGGCGACACCATAAACGTGCACGTCAAGGTCATCGAGGGCGCCAAGGAGCGTGTCCAGGTGTTCAAGGGTGTGGTGATCCGCCGGCAGGGCGGCGGCATCCGCGAGACCTTCACCGTGCGCAAGGAGAGCTACGGCGTCGGCGTCGAGCGGACCTTCCCGGTGCACTCGCCGAACATCGACCACATCGAGTTGGTGACGCGTGGCGATGTCCGCCGCGCCAAGCTCTACTACCTGCGCGAACTCCGCGGCAAGAAGGCCAAAATCAAGGAAAAGCGCTGACCGCGCGCGTCAGGGCGGTCGCTGCGGCACGCCTCGACGCTCTACAAACACTCAAACCGCGCTGGCTACTGTAGATCTCGTGACGGATTCCACGGACTCGCCCGAGCCCCAGTCCGAGCCTGGTCAGTCGGAGCCGAAGGTCTCCACCCGCGCCGCGGACGCGCCCCTGAACGAAGCGGTCGAGGCCACCACCGTGCCCGCACCGGACGAGCAGTCCGACGCCGACGAGCCGGAGCCCAAGAAGAAGTCCGCGCTGCGTGAGCTGGCGATCCTGTCGGTCACCGCGATCGTCCTCTACTACGTCATGTTGACGTTCGTGGCGCGTCCTTACCTGATTCCCTCGGAGTCGATGGAGCCCACGCTGCACGGATGCTCGGGTTGTGTCGGCGACCGGATCATGGTCGACAAGCTGAGTTACCGCTTCGGTTCGCCGCATCCCGGCGATGTCATCGTCTTCAAGGGACCGCCGTCCTGGAACACCGGATACAAGTCGATCCGGTCGAACAACACCGCGCTGCGCTGGGTCCAGAACACGCTGTCGTTCATCGGTTTCGTGCCACCGGACGAGAACGATCTGGTGAAACGGGTCATCGCGACCGGGGGGCAGACGGTGCAGTGCCGGGCCGACACCGGGTTGACGGTCAACGGCAAGCCGCTCAAGGAGCCGTACCTGAAGCCGGCCACCATGATGGCCGACCCGTCGGTCTACCCGTGCCTGGGTAGCGAATTCGGGCCGGTCACCGTCCCGGACGGACGGTTGTGGGTGATGGGTGACAACCGCACCCATTCGGCGGACTCGCGCGCCCACTGCACCAGCACCCCGGCCGACGCGCTCAAAGGCATTCTGTGCACTGGCGATCCGATGTCGGGGACGGTGCCCGTGGACAACGTCATCGGCAAGGCCAGGTTCATCGTCTGGCCGCCGACACGATGGGGTGGAGTGGGTTCGGTGAACCCACAGCAAGGCCAGTAGCCATGGCCACGACGTGGCCGCCGCGGACGGTGATCCGCAAATCGTCGGGGCTGCGCACCCTGGAGTCCGCGCTGCATCGCAGCGGTCTGGGGCCGGTGGCGGGCGTGGACGAGGTGGGTCGCGGTGCCTGCGCGGGCCCGCTGGTGGTGGCGGCCTGCGTGTTGGGCCCCAACCGATTGGAAAGTCTTGCTGCCCTTGATGATTCGAAGAAGCTCACCGAGAAGATGCGGGAGAGGCTGTTCCCGCTGATCTGCCGTTACGCGGTGGCCTATCACGTGGTGTTCATCCCGTCCGTCGAAGTCGACCGGCGCGGCGTGCACGTCGCCAATATCGAAGGCATGCGGCGCGCGGTGGCCGGCCTGTCGGTGCGCCCGGGTTATGTGCTGAGCGACGGATTTCGCGTGCCCGGGCTGCCGGTGCCGTCGTTGCCGGTGGTCGGTGGGGACGCGGCAGCCGCCTGCATCGCCGCGGCCAGCGTGCTGGCGAAGGTCAGCCGGGACCGGCTGATGGTCGCGATGGACGCCGACCACCCCGGCTACGGCTTCGCCGACCACAAGGGCTACAGCACGGCCGCGCACAGCATGGCGCTGACCCAGCTCGGGCCGTGTGCGCAGCACCGGTATTCGTTCATCAACGTCCGGCGCGTGGCCTCGCCATCTGGGGAAGGCTCCCGCACCCGGGTGGTCGCCGAATGTAAACCGGACCCTCCGGACGCGCGTGGCGGACACCCGTGAGGAAAGATGGAGGCAGCCTTCTCGCCCGGCGAGCATGCTGTCGGTCAGCGGCCCGAACGGGAAGTCGGAGAAACTGGCAGGGAAAAGGACGTCTGAGCAGATGAGTGCCGAAGATCTCGAGAAGTATGAAACCGAGATGGAGCTCTCGCTCTACCGCGAATACAAGGACATCGTCGGCCAGTTCAGCTACGTGGTGGAGACCGAACGGCGCTTCTACCTGGCCAACAGCGTGGAGATGGTGCCGCGCAACGCCGACGGCGAGGTGTATTTCGAGCTGCGGCTCTCCGACGCCTGGGTCTGGGACATGTACCGGCCGGCGCGGTTCGTCAAGCAGGTGCGGGTGGTCACCTTCAAAGACGTCAACATCGAAGAAGTCGAGAAGCCCGAGCTGCGGCTACCCGAATAGCTAGTCGCCGGGCGGCGGTAACTCTTGCTCGCCGTTGGACGGCAGGTTGCCACGTCGTTCGATGACCTCGCGCGCGACGTCGGCCAGCTTGATGTTCAGGGCCTGCGAATGCCGGCGCAGCAGGTCGAACGCCTCGTCTTCGCTCAGGTCGTGCAGCAGCATCAGCATGCCGACGGCCTTGCCGATCTCGCGATTGCTGAGCAGACCGCGTCGCAGGCTGGCGGCATCTTCTCCCTTAGCCACCGCGTTGATGGCCACGCTGGCGAACGATGCCAGCACCGCTGCGCGCCCGGCGGACTCGTCGTCGAACATGTTGGGGGTGTCGCTGAACAGGTTGAGCGCCGCCCCCTTGCGCTTGTTGACCAGCAGCCGAAACCCCATGGCGCCGCGCACCGGCGTCTCCTCGAGAAGCCGGGCCGCCAGCTTGGGCCAATGCGACGGCGTCGTCAGGTCCGTGTCGATCTGCGGAGTCTCCTCCTCGATCGCGTCCAGACAGGGGCCGTCGCCGGCCTCCAGCTCCATCTGATCGATGTTCCTGGCGAGCGCGTCGCTCGCGCCCACGGTGACATAACGATCGTTGTCGAGCACCAACAGACTCGCGTGGTCGCAGCCGCGGATGGCCAGGGTCGCGGCGATGCAGATGGCAGCGTACATCTGCGTGGCGTCCGAGCCTTGATAGATGATCTCGGCGAGGGCCGAGAAAACCGTCGCCGGATCGGCTTTCTCACCGCCAGGCATCGACTCGTCGCCTTTCGATTCATCTGCCATGTTGTGCCTCATTTCCGGCGGTATCGCCGCCGTGACTCACGTTGAGCCGCCGAAGATCAATCCGCGGTAAACGTATGCCCTACCCACTGTGTTTCCCCATACCGATCCATTGGCGACCGGTGCAGATGCGGTGCACCGCGCCGGCAACCGATGAGCCATGTCGACACTAAAGCAAATTCGCCCGCTAACCACCACTTTCTTGCTCGTGGTTTGGGTGCCGCGCGGCCGCGACAGCGGCATCACCCGGCTCGGTGGGCCCGGGTGCACTCGCCGGCGCAGACGCTGGTGGCGCTGGCTTCGGCGGTGTGGTCGCCCGCCGGGTATTTTGGCGTGGTGAGGTCAACTCCGTGGGGAACGTAACCGCGCGCCGGCGCGCAACGCACCTCAACGCAGGTCAGGCGATCACCCGGCCCGAGACCCTGGCGGTGGAGGAGCCGCTGGAGATCCGCGTCAACGGCACGCCGGTCACCGTGACCATGCGGACCCCTGGTTCGGATTTCGAACTCGCGCAAGGCTTTCTGCTTACCGAAGGCGTGATCGCCCGGCGCGAAGACGTGCTGAGCATCCGCTACTGCGGTGGCCGCGGCGGGGATGGCGCCAACACGTACAACGTTCTGGATGTGACGCTGGCCGCCGACGTGAATCCGCCCGATCTCAACGTCACCCGCAACTTCTACACGACGTCCTCGTGCGGGGTGTGCGGCAAGGCGTCGCTGGACGCGGTCCGGGTGATCAGCCGCTTTTCGCCGGGGGATGACCCCGTCACGGTCGCCGCGGCCACGCTCAAGGCAATGCCCGGTCAACTGCGCAGTGCGCAAAAGGTTTTCGACAGCACCGGTGGGTTGCACGCTGCCGCGCTGTTCGACGTGCACGGCACGATGCTGGTGGTGCGAGAGGACATCGGCAGGCACAACGCCGTCGACAAGGTCATCGGCTGGGCGCTTGAACATGAGCGGATACCGTGCAGCGGCGCGGTGCTGTTGGTCAGCGGCCGGGCGTCCTTCGAGATCACCCAGAAGGCCGTGCTGGCGGGGATCCCCGTGCTGGCCGCGGTGTCCGCGCCGTCGTCGCTGGCGGTGTCCCTGGCAGAGGAATCCGGGCTCACGCTGGTCGCGTTCCTGCGGGAGGATTCGATGAACGTGTACACCCGCGCCGACCGGATCACGTAGCGGATTCTGCTGCGGCGCAGATCCTTTCCTGGCGCCGGCTGTGGATGCGCGCCCGACTGGGGATAACCGGTCGTCATACCGGGCACGAGGCGCCCGTCGCGGCATGTCATGTCGGGCCCGGCGGGCATCTTGGCCCCCATGACGACCGCAAAGGCCTCCGAGGCCGACAAGACACCGACCCGGATCGAGTTGGGAGCGATGGGTGAGGCCCTCGCCGTGGAATACCTGGCGCGGATGGGGTTGCGGATCCTGGACCGCAACTGGCGCTCCCGCTACGGCGAACTCGACGTGATCGCCGCCGACGACACCATCCGCACGGTGGTGTTCGTCGAGGTCAAGACGCGCACGGGCGACGGATATGGGGGTCTGGCGCACGCGGTCACACCCCGCAAGGTCCGGCGGT
This sequence comes from Mycobacterium sp. IDUB_19, assembly GCF_055419445.1. Lineage (NCBI taxonomy): Bacteria > Bacillati > Actinomycetota > Actinomycetes > Mycobacteriales > Mycobacteriaceae > Mycobacterium > Mycobacterium sp. IDUB_19. The sequence continues at coordinate 41,934 of NZ_JBVAXR010000003.1, forward strand.
TGCGCCGGCTGGCCGGACTCTGGCTGGCCGCTCAGGACGGGCGCTGGGCGGCAGTCCGCATCGATGTGATCGGGGTGCGGATCGGGCGCCGCCGCACGCCGGAGATTTCGCATCTGCGGGGGATCGGCTGATGGCGCTCGGGCGCGCGTTCTCGGTCGCGGTGCGCGGGCTGGACGGACAGATCGTCGAGATCGAGGCCGACATCACCTCGGGGCTGCCCGGTGTCCATCTCGTCGGCCTGCCCGACGCCGCGTTGCAGGAGTCCCGCGACCGGGTCCGGGCGGCGGTGACCAACTGCGGAAACAGCTGGCCCATGGCCAGACTCACGCTTGCGCTGTCACCGGCGACGCTGCCGAAAATGGGATCGGTCTACGACATCGCCCTCGCGGCAGCCGTCTTGTCGGCGCAGCGCAAGAATCCGTGGGAACGCCTGGAGAAGACGGTGCTGCTCGGCGAGCTATCGCTGGACGGCCGGGTCCGTGCCGTGCGCGGGGTGCTGCCCGCAGTGCTCGCCGCCAAGCGCGACGGCTGGCCCGCCGTCGTCGTCCCGGTGGGCAACCTGGCCGAGGCCAGCCTGGTCGACGGAATCGACGTCTGGGGCGTCCGCACACTGGGGCAACTGCAGGGCTGGCTGGGCGGTTCGGCCCGCCTGGACGAGCGGACCAGTGCGGCGGCCACCGGTCCGGAGCCGGCGGGCGATCTGGCCGACGTGTTGGGGCAGGCGCAGGCGCGTTTCGCGGTCGAGGTGGCGGCCGCCGGGGCGCATCACCTGATGCTGACCGGGCCGCCCGGCGTGGGGAAAACGATGCTGGCGCAACGCCTTCCGGGATTGCTGCCCCCTCTGACGGACAGCGAGGCCCTGGAGGTCACCGCGATCCACTCGGTGGCCGGGCTGTTGTCCGGGGACACGCCGCTGATCACCCAGCCGCCGTTCGTGGCGCCGCACCACAGTTCCAGCGTCGCCGCACTCGTCGGAGGCGGGTCGGGAATGGCCCGCCCGGGCGCGGTCAGCCGGGCGCACCGTGGAGTGCTGTTCCTCGACGAATGCGCCGAGATCAGCGTCAGCGCGCTGGAAGCATTGCGAACACCTTTGGAAGACGGGCTCATTCGGCTCGCGCGCCGCGACGGGGTGGCGTGCTACCCCGCCCGATTCCAGCTGGTGTTGGCCGCCAACCCGTGCCCCTGCGCGCCGGCCGATCCGCAGGATTGCATCTGTGCGGCCGTGACCAAACGCCGCTACCTGGGCAAGCTTTCGGGCCCCCTACTGGATCGGGTGGACCTGCGGGTACAGATGCATCCAGTACGGGCGGGCGCGTTCGCGGCGGCCGACGGTGAATCCAGCGCGCAGGTGCGTCAGCGGGTGGCGCAGGCCCGCGACACGGCCGCTGCGCGTTGGCGGCCGCACGGTTTCGGAACCAACGCCGAAGTGAGCGGAACACTGCTGCGGCGCAAGTTCCGGCCTGCCGCCAAGGCAATGGACCCGCTGCGCCTCGCCGTCGAGCGCGGGCTGCTCAGCATCCGCGGGTTGGATCGCACCCTGCGTGTCGCGTGGAGCCTGGCCGACCTGGCGGGTCGCGGCTCGCCGGGGCTCGACGAGGTGGCCGCCGCGCTGAGCTTCCGGCAACTGGGGGCACAACGATGACCGCGGACTTCGACGATCCCGCGTGGCCGGCCTGGGCTTACCTGTCGCGAGTCGTCGAGCCGCCGTGCCCCGAACTCGCCGGGTTGGTGCAGTGTGTCGGCCCGGTCGAGGCGGCTGAGCGGGTACGGCGCGGACTGGTCAGCGACGAGCTGGCCCGGCGCACCGCGGCCAGGCGGGAACTAGACCGGGGCGCGCAGGATCTCGAGCTGCTCGCCCGTCGCGACGGTCGGTTGATCACACCCGATTGCGTCGAGTGGCCGCTGGTTGCGTTCTCGGCATTCTGCGGTGTCGGGGCAAGGCCGCGCGGCGCGCCGCCCCTGGTCTTGTGGGCGCTGGGGCCCGCGCGGCTGGACGAGGTGGCGCAGCGCGCGGCCGCGGTGGTCGGCACCCGCGCGGCCACCGGTTACGGCGAACAGGTGGCCGCCGACCTGGCGGCGGGACTGGCCGAGCGGGACGTCGCGGTGGTTTCCGGCGGCGCCTACGGCATCGACGGCGCGGCCCACCGCGCGGCGCTGCACTGCGACGGGATCACCGTGGCAGCACTGGCCGGCGGAATCGACGTCCCCTATCCGGCGGGACACTCGGCGCTGCTGCACCGCATCGGCCAGCACGGACTGCTGTTCAGCGAATACCCACCCGGCACCCGCCCCGCCCGGCACCGGTTCCTGACCCGCAATCGCCTGGTCGCCGCTGTCGCCGGGGCGGCCGTCGTGGTGGAAGCGGGGCTGCGCAGCGGCGCCGCGAACACCGCCGCCTGGGCGCGGTCGCTGGGCCGGGTGGTGGCGGCGGTGCCCGGACCCGTGACTTCGTCGGCCTCGGCGGGTTGTCACGCGCTGCTGCGCAATGGGGCGGAGCTGGTCACCCGGGCCGACGACATCGTCGAGCTCGTCGGCCGCATCGGCGAACTCGCCGTCGAAGAGCCGCGGCCCGCCACGGCTTTCGACGGGCTGGGCGAGGCCGAACGTCAGGTGTACGAGGCGTTGCCCGGTCGTGGTGCCGCGACGGTCGACGAGATCGCCATCGCCTCCGGGCTGCCGCCCGAGCACGTGCTGGGACCGCTGGCCATCCTCGAGGTCGCCGGGCTGGTCGAGCGCGACTGTGGGCGATGGCGAATTTCCCGGGCCGGCGGCGGCCGACCTGCGGCGACGGCCCGACTCGTATAGTCGGCGGGGGCCGGGTCTGAACAGGAGGACACGTGGCAGGTCGACCCCTTCAACGATTCGAAGTCGTCGGTACCCAACAAATCGCACCGCACATGGTCCGCGTGACGCTGGGCAGCAATCAGTTCGACACCTTCGTGCCGAGCAACTTCACCGACTCCTACGTCAAGTTGGTATTCGTCGCCGACGACATCGACGTGGCCGGTTTGCCCCAGCCGCTGACCCAGGACAGCTTTTCCGTCCTGCCGCCCGAGAAAAGGCCGTCGGTACGGACCATCACTGTTCGCAAGGTCGACGCCGCGGCGTGTCTGATCTCGCTGGACATCGTGGTGCACGGCGAGCACGGCGTGGCGGGTGCCTGGGCGGCGTCGGCCCAGCCCGGTCAGGTGATCTACCTGATGGGGCCCGGCGGCGCCTACACACCCGACCCCGCGGCCGACTGGCATCTGCTGGCCGGTGACGAGTCCGCGCTGCCGGCCATCGCCACCGCACTGGAAGCGTTGCCCCCCAACGCCATTGGCAAGGCGTTCATCGAAGTGGCCGGGCCGGCCGACGAAATCCCATTGACCGCGCCGGAAGGCGTGGCGGTGAGCTGGATTTACCGCGGGAGCCGCGCCGATCTGGCAAGCGACGACCGTGCCGGCGATTTCGCGCCGCTGATCGAGGCGGTCACCACCACGCTGTGGCTGCCCGGGCAGCCACACGTCTTCATCCACGGTGAAGCCCAAGCCGTCATGCACAACTTGCGGCCCTACATCCGCAAAGAGCGTGGGGTGGACGCCAAGTGGGCGTCGTCGATCTCCGGTTACTGGCGACGCGGCCGCACCGAAGAGACCTTCCGGCAATGGAAGAAGGAGCTGGCCGAGGCCGAGTCGGCAAGCTCGTCAGCCTGACGGCCGCCTGGCATTCTCTTTTCCATGGCATTCGGCAACTACCAGAACGAGATTTACTTCCAGGGCCTGGCCGGGGTGGCGCCCGCGCTGCCGATGGTCTTCGCGGAGTTGGAGGCCCGCGCGGAGCGGGCAATGTCGCCGTCGGTCTGGTCCTACGTCGCCGGTGGCGCCGGCGACGAACGCACGCAGCGGGCCAACCGTGAGGCGTTCGATCGCTGGGGCCTGATGCCGCGCATGTTCGTCGGTGCCGCCGACCGCGACCTGTCGGTGGAGATGTTCGGCCTGACCTTGCCGTCTCCGGTGTTCATGGCTCCGATCGGCGTCATCGGTATCTGTGCTCAAGACGGCCACGGCGATCTGGCCACCGCGCGCGCGGCCGCGGCCACCGGTGTCCCCATGGTCGTTTCCACCCTGACCGCCGACCCGCTGGAAGAGGTCGCCGGGCAGTTCGGTGACACCCCCGGCTTCTTCCAGCTGTACACGCCCAAGGATCGTGAGCTGGCCGCCAGCCTCCTGCAGCGGGCCGAAGCTGCCGGCTTCAAGGGCATCATCGTCACCCTCGACACCTGGATTCCCGGGTGGCGCCCGCGCGACCTCACCACGGCCAACTTTCCCCAGTTGCGGGGGCTCTGCCTGAGCAACTACACCAGCGACCCGGTCTTCCGCGCCAGCCTGCAGCGCCCACCCGAGGAGGACCCGCAAGGCACTGTGCTGCAGTGGATAACGACCTTCGGGAACCCGTTGACCTGGGACGACCTTGGCTGGCTGCGGTCGTTGACCGACTTGCCGCTGATCATCAAGGGCATCTGCCATCCCGACGACGCCCGGCGCGCCAAGGACGGCGGTGTCGACGGCATCTACTGCTCCACCCACGGCGGCCGGCAGGCCAACGGCGGCCTGCCCGCGCTGGACTGCCTGCCGGGCGTCGTCGAGGCGGCCGACGGCTTACCGGTGCTGTTCGACTCGGGGATCCGCAACGGCGCCGACATCGTCAAGGCGCTGGCAATGGGCGCGACCGCGGTCGGGGTCGGTCGTCCCTACGCCTACGGTCTGGCGCTCGGCGGCGTCGACGGCATCGTGCACGTGCTGCGCATGCTGCTGGCCGAAGCCGACCTGATCATGGCCGTCGACGGCTATCCGACGCTGAAAGATCTCACCCCGGACACGCTCCGGCGCGTCGACTGACGCAGCGGTCCGTGCCTGCGACCGTGGGGGAGTGCAGGCGATCCTCGACGAGTTCGACGAGTACCTGGATTTGCAATGCGGCCGGTCAGCGCACACGCGTCGCGCGTATCTGGGCGATTTGCGCTCGTTGTTCGCCTTCCTCGACGGCCACGGCGCCGCCCTGGACGGTTTGAGCCTGCCGCTGCTGCGCACCTGGCTGTCCACCGGCGCGGTGGCCGGGGCCGCGCGCACGACGCTGGCCCGTCGCACCTCGGCGGTCAAGGCGTTCACCGCGTGGGCGGTCCGGCGCGGCCTGCTGACCGTGGACCCGGCCGTGCGGCTGCAGGTGCCGAAGGCGCACCGCACCCTGCCGGCGGTGCTGCGTCAGGATCAGGCCGCAGACGCCATGGCGGCCGCGAAATCCGGTGCCGAGCAAGGAGATCCGCTGGCGCTGCGGGACCGGCTGATCGTCGAGATGTTGTACGCCACCGGGATCCGGGTGAGCGAGCTGTGCGGCCTGGATATCGACGACGTGGACACTGGCCACCGCGTGGTGCGCGTCCTCGGTAAGGGCGACAAGCAGCGCACCGCGCCGTTCGGCGTCCCGGCTGCCGACGCGCTGCGCGCCTGGCTGGCTGACGGGCGTCCCGCCCTGGTCACCGCGGAGTCCGGGCCGGCGCTGCTGCTGGGCGCACGCGGCGGCCGACTCGATGTGCGCCAGGCCCGCACCGTCGTGCACCAGACCATCGCCGCGGTGGACGGCGCGCCCGACATGGGGCCCCACGGGCTGCGGCACAGCGCCGCCACGCATCTACTCGAAGGCGGGGCTGACCTGCGGGTCGTCCAGGAGCTGCTCGGCCATTCCAGCCTGGCGACCACCCAGCTCTACACCCATGTCGCGGTGTCGCGGTTGCGGGCGGTGCACGATCAGGCCCACCCGCGCGCCTGAGAGCGGCCGCGAGTGTGCGCTGACGGCGGTGTGTGTGCGCCCTGGGCGCCCTGGGCGCACACACCGCGCGCGATCTAGCCGCCGAGTGGCTTGAGCCGCACCGCAGTGGACTTCAGCAGGCCCAGCGGATCGACATAGTCGGCGGCCGACGCCGGACCCCACATCGCGCCCCAGTGCAAACAGGCCCCTCCAGCTTGCGAGGCACGGCATCCGGGGTGCCCGGCCACCAACTCGCCGATCGGCGTCTGCGCCGTCACGCGCTGACCGGCCCGGACGTTCGCCCGGACCGGTTCGTAGCTGGTGCGCAATCCGCCGGGATGGGCCAGCGACACCACCGGCCGTCCCGCCAGCAGCCCGGCGAACACCACGGTCGCGCTGCCGGCGGCGTACACCGGTTGGCCGGGGCGCCCGGCCAGGTCCACGCCGCGGTGCCCGGGGTGCCAGTCGGGCAATGGGGCGTCGAATCCCCGCAGGACGGCCGGGGCCGGCCGCAGCGGCCAGTCCAGCCGGACCTGGGCAGCGTCGGGGTCCGCCGCCACCGGGAATGCGCTGATCAGGGCTAGGGTCAGGCTCACGCTCACGACCAGCGCCGCCCACCGCACCCCATGAGTTCAGCGCGGCGTCGACGACTCGGCCACCCGCGTTAGCCCAATCTGTGCACGCAAGCCGCACTGTGGATACGTGCTGGCAAAAACCACCAGCTGAGTCGGTGTAAACTGCTCGTCGCAGCTCGTTCGCGGGCTGACTTCGCGCGTCTGCCCCGCGTCTCCCGTTCCACTAGGAGAACGCAGCGCATGCCGGGCGGTCCCGTAACAGGGTCCGGCATCGCAGCAGGCGCCAGGGCCCGGCTTCACCCGATGCCGGGCGACAACCGATACAAAGGAATGGCATCACCATGGCCGTCGTGACCATGAAACAGCTGCTGGATAGCGGCACCCACTTCGGGCACCAGACCCGACGCTGGAATCCCAAGATGAAGCGGTTCATCTTCACCGACCGCAACGGCATCTACATCATCGACCTGCAGCAGACGCTGACCTACATCGACAAGGCGTACGAGTTCGTCAAGGAGACCGTCGCCCACGGCGGCAGCATCATGTTCGTCGGCACCAAGAAGCAGGCGCAGGAGTCCGTCGCGGCCGAAGCGACCCGCGTCGGTATGCCGTTCGTGAATCAGCGCTGGCTGGGTGGGATGCTCACCAACTTCTCCACCGTGCACAAGCGCCTGCAGCGCCTCAAGGAGCTCGAGGCGATGGAGCAGACCGGTGGCTTCGAGGGCCGCACCAAGAAGGAAATCTTGATGCTGACCCGGGAGAAGAACAAGCTGGAGCGCAGCCTCGGCGGTATCCGCGACATGGCCAAGGTGCCGTCGGCGATCTGGGTCGTCGACACCAACAAGGAGCATCTCGCGGTCGCGGAGGCTCGTAAGCTGAACATCCCGATCATCGCGATCCTGGACACCAACTGCGACCCCGACGAGGTCGACTACCCGATCCCGGGCAACGACGACGCGATCCGCTCGGCGGCGCTGCTGACCAAGGTGATCGCCTCCGCGGTCGCCGAGGGCCTGCAGGCGCGTGCCGGCGTGGGCCGAGGCGACGGCAAGCCCGAGGCTGGGGATTCGCTGGCCGCCGAGCCGCTCGCCGAGTGGGAGCAGGAGCTGCTGGCTTCGGCGACCACGACTGCGACGACCACAGCCACCACCGACGCCGTTGGAGCTGCAACCGAAACAACCACTGACCCCTCCTAGGAAGGCTGACCATTGGCGAACTTCACCGCTGCCGACGTCAAGCGTCTTCGTGAGCTCACCGGTGCCGGCATGCTCGACTGCAAGAACGCACTGGCCGAAAGCGACGGCGACTTCGACAAGGCGGTCGAGGCACTCCGGATCAAGGGCGCCAAGGATGTCGGCAAGCGCGCCGAGCGCGCCACGGCCGAAGGTCTGGTCGCGGCCAAGGACGGTGCGCTGATCGAGCTGAACAGCGAGACCGACTTCGTCGCCAAGAATGCGGAGTTCCAGAAGCTGGCCGACGAGATCGTCGCCGCGGCAGCGCAGTCCAAGGCTGCCGACGTTGATGCGCTCAAGGCCGCTGTTATCCCTGGGGAAGCGGCGACGACTACGGTCGAGCAGGCCGTGGCCGATCTGTCGGCCAAGATCGGCGAGAAGCTTGAACTGCGCCGGGCCGCCTTCTTCGGCGGCACCGTCGAGACCTACCTGCACAAACGCGCCGCGGACCTGCCGCCGGGCGTGGGTGTGCTCGTCGAATACACCGGCGATGGTGCCGAGGCTGCGCACACGGTGGCGCTGCAGATCGCGGCCCTCAAGGCCCGCTACCTGTCCCGCGACGACGTCCCCGAGGACGTGGTGGCCAGCGAGCGGCGCATCGCAGAGGAGACCGCGAAGGCCGAGGGCAAGCCGGAGCAGGCGCTGCCCAAGATCGTCGAGGGCCGGCTGAACGGCTTCTTCAAGGACTCCGTGCTGCTCGAGCAGCCGTCGGTGTCCGACAACAAGAAGACCGTCAAAGCGCTGCTCGACGAGGCCGGCGTCACGGTGACCCGGTTCGCTCGCTTCGAGGTGGGTCAGGCCTAACCGCGCAACGCGAGCGGCTAGCGTCACTGCTATGCGACGCGTGCACGCTTTCGGTGACGACGCCCTCGGCGATCTCGACGCCGTCGGTCTCAGCGAGGCCATCCGAGCCGGCTGGCTCGGCAGAACCGACGTCATCGAGGCTGCGATCGCTCGCACCGAGGCCGTCAACCCTGCCCTGAACGGCTTGGCGCACAAGGCCTTTGAGCAGGCGCGGGTGATCGCGTCCGGGAAGCCGTCAAGCGCCTTCTTCAGCGGTGTCCCCACGTTCATCAAGGACAACGTCGATGTCACCGGCCAGCCGACGATGCGGGGCGCCGACGCGTGGGCACCCCGCAATGCCGTCGCGGACGGCGAATTCACCCAGGTGTACCTCGCCACCGGGCCGACGCCGCTGGGCAAGACACAGATGTCGGAGTTCGGGTTCAGCGCGGCCGCCGAGCATCCGCGGCTGGGGCCGGTGCGCAACCCGTGGGACACCGACTACACGGCCGGGGCTTCATCGTCGGGATCGGGCGCGTTCGTCGCCGCCGGGGTGGTGCCGATCGCACACGCCAACGACGGCGGTGGCTCGATCCGAATTCCGGCCGCCTGCAACGGGATTGTCGGCCTCAAGCCGTCGCGCGGTCGGCTGCCACTGGATGCGGAGTTGCGACGGATGCCGGTGGGCATCGTCGCCAACGGCGTGCTGACCCGCTCCGTGCGCGACACTGCGGCCTTCTATCGGGAGGCCGAACGCGTCTGGCGTAATCCCAAGCTGGCGCCCGTCGGCGACGTCACCGGGCTCGGCCGGCAGCGGCTGCGGATCGCCGTGGTCACCGACTCGGTCCGGCGCGGGTGCGGCCAGGAGCTCACCGAGCTGACCCTCAAGTCCGCCGGGGTGCTCGAAGAACTGGGGCACCGCGTCGAACACATCGACGAGCACCCGGTGCCGGACAGCTTCGTCGACGACTTCATCCTGTATTGGGGATTCCTCGCACTGGTGCAGGTGCGCACCGGGCGGCGCGCGTTCGGCAACACGTTCGACCGCACCCGGCTGGACGCCTTGACGCTGGGCCTGGAGCGCCACACCGGTCGCAACCTGCACCGGCTGCCGGGGGCCATCATGCGACTGCGCAGAATGCGGCGGCGCAGCGCCGAGTTTTACCAAACCTATGACGTGTTACTCACCCCGACGCTCGCCGACATGACACCGCGCGTTGGTCACCTGGCGCCCACCGACTACCAGCAGGTCATGGACCGGCTGATCGATTGGGTCGCGTTCACGCCACTGCAGAACGTCACCGGGGATCCGGCGATCTCGTTGCCGTTGGCCCAATCCACGGAGGGGATGCCCGTGGGCATGATGTTCGCCGCCGACCTGGGGCAGGAAGCGCTGCTGCTGGAACTGGCCTACGAACTCGAAGCGGCGAAGCCGTGGGCAAGGATCCAAGCGGCCGGATAGCGGCGTTCAGTCGGAGCCGAGCTTTTCCAGCATCCGTTTGAATTCGCGTTGCTGCGTGGCGGTCAGCTTGGCCAGGATGTGGTCATCGGCGTTGCGGACCGCGGCTTCGGCGCGCTTCAGCAGCGCGCGCCCCTGACTGGTCAGTGTGGCCGGCAGCGCCCGCCCGGAGGACACCGACGTCGGCCGTTCCACGGCACGAACCTCTTCCAGCCTGCGTAGCACCGTGTTCATCGCCTGCGGTGTGACGTTGGTGTTGCGGGACAGCTCGGCGCTGGACAATCCCGGGGACATCGAAAGGATGCGCAGGCAAACGAATTCGGGAAGTGTCAGGTCCAGCGGACCCAACACGGCGGCAACCTCGGGTCGCAGCACGGCTGCCACGCGGTAGAGCAGGTAGCCAAGCGGAGCATCGTCGGTCGCAGCCATGTCAGCGATATTGACATATCCGCGCGGCGTCTGGACGTAAGCACGGCCTATCAAGGCGAATTACGCTGCGGCGAATACGAAGTAACACATCGGCGCACGGCACTTGAACGTCGGGTCAATTCGGCGACATGGGCTCGTGGACCCGTTTGGCGCGCGGACGCCAATGGGTATCGCCGGACACGGCGAAGATACGAGAAACTGGGGGCGACAATGAAATTCAGCACGACGACAGCGAAAGCGGCTCTGAGCGCAGCGGGGATTGCCGGGGCAAGCATCTTCATGGCCCCGATTGCTGCTGCCAATGTGCAGAGCTACGGTGCTACCGAACAGGCGGTCGATGGCCCGCTGGTCATGGACTACACGGTGAGTAACCTGCGGCCGAGCGATGCGACGCTACCGGGATTCCAACCCGCTGGGAAGCTGTACCAGGCCGATGTGACGGCGAAATCGGATGCCGGAACGGTCCGGCCGCAAATCTCTCGTTTCATGGCACGGGCGTTCAATGGCACGATTTATCCAGTCCTCAACAACGGACCTGTTCCCAACGGCCTTGACCCCAGGCCGATCGATCAAGGCCAACAGACGTCCGGCGAGCTGTACTTCGACGTGACCGGCGAGCAGCCGATCGGCGTGGTGTACACCGATCGCGCGGACGATTTCCTCGTCTGGACGCGCCACGTGTAGTCAATGCGACCTGCGAATTCGCAGCGCATCTGATTGCGCCGCGGAATTCGACTGTGGCATTTGTGGCTCAACTTGATTTTGAGGTCCATGCGCATTCTGGGGCGACACAAATTTTGGCCAGCAATAGTATCGTCGCAGGTCAGCGCCAAAATGTTTGGGGCCGCGGGTTATTGGCTATGCGGCACAGGTGCCGTGATGACCCGTGCCGGGGGGAAATCATTGCGGGAAATCAATTCGCAACAATGGAGGTATCTAGCATGAAGTTCACTTCTAATGCTATGAAATCGGTGATCGGAGCCGCCGGCATTGCTGCTGTTGGCGCTTTCACCGCCGCGACCGCGTACGCCGCGCCGCCCAATATTCAGGGCTTCGGCACCAGTCAACAGCTCATCGAAGGGCCGCTGATCACCAGCTACACGGTGAGTAACCTGCAGCCGAGCAATGCGGCGATCCCGGGCTACACGCCGAAGGGGACGCTGTACCAGGCGGATGTCACCGCCCGGTCGGACGGCGGACTGGTCACCCCAATGGTGAACGACTTCGTCGCCCGCGGTCCCAACGGTCAGAACTACCGGGTGATCGACAAGGTTCAGGCCCCGGGCAGCCTTAACCCGGCGCCGATCCAGCAGGGTAGCGAGTCGACCGGCACGCTGTACTTCGACGTGACCGGCGCACCGCCGAACGGTGTCGTCTACAACGAGGGCACGCAAGACGTCCTGATCTGGACGTCGAACATGTCGGGTAGCTCGGAGCCCGGTGTGGCACCGAACGCCACCCCGGCGCCTGGCATGCCGCCGGGCCCGGCGCCCGCCGCGCCAGCGCACACCTAAGCCCGGCTTCGGCCTAGCTGCTTAAAAGAACTCCCCGCGCCACCGACCGTGGCGCGGGGAGTTCTGCGTCGCTGCCCCAACCGTTTTGGTGCACGATAAGACGAGTTGGACATGACTCGGCTGGGTACTCGTCAGTAATGAGTTATGCAGATCACAGACCGCAAGCGGTACGCGAACAAGCGCAAGAACAAGCCGAACAGGCCCGAGCAGTGGTCGAGGAAAAGCGCAGTGATCAGGGCGGCGGATTGACCGGCTGGGTAGCGCGGCGTGCCGCCCAATGGGACCTGAGCGGCCAGGACGAGACCGCCCTGCAGCGTCAGAAGTTCTTTTGGAATCTGTTGGTCGACTATTGGTTTCGGATGGAGATCGACGGGTGGGAGAACATTCCCGATCCACCGGCGCTCTTGGTCGGGATTCACTCCGGTGCCCCGTTCGTCTGGGACGCGTGGACTGTCGGTCTGCAATGGTGGCGCCGCTTCGGCCAGGAGCGTCCGCTGCACGGTACCGCGCACGACGCGTTGATGGCCATCCCCGTCATCGGGCGCTACTTCCGCTCGATGGGCGTGCTTCCGGCCGCCCCGGACTCCATCGCCACGGCGCTGGCCGAGGGCCGAGACGTCGCGTTATGGCCTGGCGGAGAAGTGGATTCGCTGCGTCCCTGGGCCGAGCGTGACCGCGCCAACCTCGCGGGCCGCAAAGGCTTCGTGAAGATGGCGATTCGTGCCGGCGTGCCGATAGTGCCGATAGCGACGGTCGGCGGCGCGGACGCCATGCCGGTGCTGATCCGAGGTGACCGGCTGTCGAAGGTGTTACAACTCGACAAGCTGTTGCGGCTCAAGGTCTTTCCGCTGGCGGTATCGCTGCCGTGGGGCATCGCGCCGGCTGCGCTTCCGCAGCTGCCGTTGCCGGCCAAGATCAGGACGCGGTTCATGCCCGCGATTGAGCTGGACCACGATGCCGCGCGCGCTGAGGACGACGACTACGTCGACCGCAAGTACCAGGAGGTCCAAGACGGCATTCAGCACGGAATGGACGCGCTGGCCCGCAAACGTGCGCTGCCGCTATTCGCCTGACGAGCGAAAGTGCTTGTAAACCAATCGTATACGGCGCGTCAGCGGTGGGAGCCGTTGAGGTTCGGACTCGGCCCGGTGTCGTTGACGATCCACTGCGGATGCGGTGGCGTCACCGCCATGTAGCCCACCCCGCGGACCGTGTCGACCATCGATTCGTGTTCGGGTCCCAGCTTTGCGCGCAGCCGTCGCACGTGAACATCGACGGTGCGGACGCGTCCGTTGGAGTCGTATCCCCACACCTCGTGCATCAGCCGAGTTCTGCTGAATGCCCGACCGGCATGTTGCACAAGGAAATTCAGCAATCTGAACTCGGTGACCGTCAGGCGAAGATCCTTGCCGCACAGCGACCCGGCGAAACTTGCCGGATGCAGGACGAGGTCACCGAACGTCAACGACCCGTCCACCGCACTGCGGCGTCGCTTGATCGCCAGGCGCAGCCGCGCCTCCAACTCGTCTGCGCCGGTGGCGGGCAACATCACATCGTCGAGGCGCCAGTCGACGTCCACGGACGCGAAATGCGCCGGGGCGACGACCGCCACGACCGCGATGGCGGGCGCGTTGGCGGTCAGGCCGCGGCACACACTGCGGGCCGCCGCCAGGTCGGTGCGCGCATCGATGATCGCCACGTCAGCACTGTCATGATGGCCGTCGAGGTGGTCGGAGAGCGGGACGCGTCGGATCGTTTGCGTCAACGATTGCAGGGTCGGTAACGCCGATGCGAAATCGTCGGCATTGGAAAGCAGTAGCACGTCCAAAGACATCTCCAAACCTCATCAGGGTCCGTCGCCGCCCCCGAGCGCGTCGGCACCTCACTGGGAGATATGCCGTCAGCGCAGCGCTGAATACCCCGTTCAGCTCACAACTATGCCTTCTTTGTTGCTCGCGTTCGGGCGAATGCAGGTGGATACGGGCGATTCGTGGAGATGGTTTTGCCTGGGTGGAGCCGAAAATGGCCCCCGACAAGTCGACGGGCCCGGCCCGTCAATACGGGCCGGACCCATCCTTGAATCAAACTATTGGTTGGACTTCTGGCGCTCTTCGGCGACCTTCGCGGCGCCACGCGCGGCGTCGGCTTCGGCTTCCTTCTTCGCCGCGTCGCGCTGGGCTTCTGCCTTGTCCTGCTGCGCCTGGCCCTCGCGGGTGAGGTCATCGCGACCGGCCAGAGCACCGGCAGCTTCCTTGACCTTGCCCTTGGCGTCCTCGACGACGCCCTTAACGGCTTCCGCGGGTCCAGAGTTTTCGTTATCAGCCATGGATGATCCGTCCTCCTGTGGCGTACGTGGTGTGAGCGACTAACGCGCTCCTACGATCGGCTGAACGATCGATTCGGGATACGGCGTGTTCCGGTCCTACTTCTCAAGACCGCTGTTTCCCCGCCGCGTTGGTCCGGGTTCCCAGGCCGCGGGGACCTCAAACATTTGATGCCGGAGGCAAAGTCGCGACGGCGGCCCATCCGAGCGTGACCTGCGCCGACGGGTCGGGGCAACGACCCGGCTCGCGAACCGCGCAGATAATGCACCCCGCTGGCGTCAGACTGTGCTGCGATGGGGCAGGATATGAACCGCCGTTCCGGGTGGAGGTTGCCTGGGATGGCACTGTCATGCGAGGAGTCTGATGACGCAGCCTGAGCCTACGAGCGCTAACGGCGTGCCGACCTCCGCCGCCGACCACGGACACCCGCCGAATCAGGCCAAGTATTCGAGAGTGTTGCTCAAGCTTGGTGGCGAAATGTTCGGCGGCGGCCAGGTCGGCCTGGATCCCGATGTCGTGGCGCAGGTGGCCCGACAGATCGCCGAGGTGGTCCGAGACGGCGTACAAGTCGCCGTCGTGATCGGCGGTGGCAACTTCTTCCGGGGCGCTCAACTTCAGCAGCGCGGCATGGAGCGCACCCGTTCGGACTACATGGGCATGCTCGGCACCGTGATGAACAGCCTTGCGCTGCAGGACTTTCTGGAGAAGGAAGGCATCGCCACCCGTGTCCAGACCGCCATCACGATGGGCCAGGTGGCCGAGCCCTACATCCCGTTGCGGGCCGTCCGGCATCTGGAGAAGGGCCGTGTGGTCATCTTCGGCGCCGGCATGGGGCTGCCGTACTTCTCCACCGACACCACGGCCGCGCAGCGCGCCCTGGAGATCGGCGCGGACGTGGTCCTGATGGCCAAGGCGGTCGACGGTGTGTTCACCGCGGATCCGCGGCAGGATCCCGACGCCGAGCTGCTCGCGGTGATCAGCCATCGGGAAGTCATCGACCGAGGGCTGCGGGTGGCCGATGCGACCGCCTTCAGTCTCTGTATGGACAATGGCATGCCGATCCTCGTGTTCAACCTGCTGACTGACGGCAATATCGCTCGGGCGGTCGCTGGTGAGAAGATCGGAACGCTGGTTACCACTTGAAGGAAGACGTGATGATCCGCGCCTGCGAGGATGCACGGCGCAGGATGTGGGGGTACCACCCGCTTGCGGGGGATGAGGAGCGGCGCACATGATCGATGAGGCTCTCTTCGACGCTGAAGAGAAGATGGAAAAGGCAGTGTCGGTGGCCCGTGACGACCTGTCGACCATCCGGACCGGCCGCGCCAATCCGGGCATGTTCAACCGGATCGTCATCGACTACTACGGCACGAACACCCCAATCACCCAGCTGGCCAGCATCAACGTTCCCGAGGCGCGGCTCGTCGTCATCAAGCCCTACGAGGCCAGCCAGCTGCACGCCATCGAGACGGCCATTCGCAACTCCGAGCTCGGGGTGAACCCCAGCAACGACGGCACCCTGATTCGGGTGGCGGTACCGCAGCTGACCGAGGAACGCCGCCGCGAACTGGTCAAACAGGCCAAGGGCAAGGGGGAGGACGCCAAGGTCTCGGTGCGCAACATCCGTCGTAAAGCGATGGAAGAGCTGCACCGGATCCGCAAGGACGGCGAAGCCGGCGAAGACGAGGTCGGCCGGGCGGAGAAGGACCTGGACAAGACGACTCAGCAGTACGTCACCCAGATCGAAGAGTTGGTCAAGCACAAAGAAGGCGAGCTGCTGGAGGTCTAGCGGCCGCTCAGCAACCAAGTCCGTGGCAACCCCCGATGCTGGCGCAGGCACCCCGTCCGACGCGCGGGAGGCCAGCGAAACGGCGCGGGAGCCGACCCGGAAGACGTCTCGCGCGGGGCGCGACCTGCCCGCCGCATTCGCGGTCGGGCTGTTCACCGGTGGACTTGTGGTCGTCACGCTGATGTTCGCGCCGCGCTACTGGGTGGTGCTGTGCTCCGGAGCGATTTTGATCGCCAGCCATGAGGTGGTGCGGCGGCTGCGCGAAGCGGGCTATGTCATCCCGGTCATACCGCTGCTGGTCGGTGGGCAGGTCACCGTCTGGCTGACTTGGCCGTTCGGTGCTCGGGGAGCGTTGGCAGGTTTCGGCGCCACCGTGGTGGTGTGCATGTTCTGGCGGCTGTTCATGCACGACGAAAGCAGGCACCACGATCCGGATGCCGGCCCGCCACCCCCGTCGAACTACCTGCGCGATGCGTCGGCCACCATCTTCTTGACCGCATGGGTCCCGTTGTTCGCCTCCTTCGCCGCGCTGCTGGTTTACCACCCGTCCGAAGGCGCGGGGCGGGTGTTCTGCCTGATGATGACGGTCGTCGCCTCCGATGTGGGTGGCTACGCGTTCGGCGTGCTGTTCGGCAAGCATCCGTGGGTTCCGATGATCAGCCCGAAGAAGTCGTGGGAGGGACTGGCCGGTTCGCTGGTCTGCGGGATCACCGCGGCGTTGTTGATCGCGACATTCCTGGCACGCAGACCGCCGTGGGAGGGTGTGGTACTCGGGTTCGTGCTGGTGCTGACCTGCGCGCTTGGCGATCTGGTGGAATCCCAGGTCAAGCGTGACCTCGGTATCAAGGACATGGGCCGGCTGCTTCCCGGCCATGGGGGCCTGATGGACCGGCTCGACGGCGTGCTTCCGTCGGCGGTCGCGGCCTGGACGCTGTTCACATTGCTGCCGGCCTGAGAAGGCCGATACTGGTCACGTCATGGTCCAAGAATTGGTGTTCGACGCGCCGCGCCGCGGCTTGCCGCCGCGGCATCTCGCCGACCTCGACGCGAATGGGCGGGCCGCGGCCGTCGCGGACCTGGGCTTGCCGGCGTTTCGGGCCAAACAGCTCGCTAACCAGTACTACGGCCGGCTGATCGCCGATCCGCGGCAGATGACCGATCTGCCTGCGGCGGTGCGCGATGTGATCGCCGAGACCATGTTCCCGAACCTGATCACCGTCGCCACCGAAATCACCTGCGACGCGGGCCAGACTCGAAAGACGTTGTGGCGGGCCATCGATGGCACGACCTTCGAATCGGTGATGATGCGCTACCCGCAGCGAAACACGGTGTGCATCTCGTCGCAGGCCGGCTGCGGCATGGCGTGTCCGTTCTGCGCCACCGGCCAAGGCGGATTGACGCGCAACCTGTCGACGGCGGAGATCCTGGAACAAGTGCGCGCCGCCGCGGTGGCGCTGCGCGACGACTTCGGTGACCGGCTGTCGAACGTCGTCTTCATGGGCATGGGGGAGCCGCTGGCCAATTACGCCAGGGTGCTCGCCGCGGTGCGGCGCATCACCGAGGCGCCCCCGCACGGCTTCGGCATCTCGGCCCGCTCGGTGACGGTGTCGACGGTGGGCCTGGCCCCGGCGATCCGCAAGCTCGCCGACGAACGCCTGGGAGTGACGCTGGCGTTGTCGCTGCACGCGCCCGACGACGAGCTGCGCGACACGCTGGTTCCGGTCAACAACCGGTGGAAGATCGGCGAGGCGCTGGACGCGGCGCGATACTACGGCGACGTGACCGGCCGGCGGGTGTCGATCGAGTACGCGTTGATTCGCGACGTCAACGACCAACCCTGGCGGGCCGACCTGCTCGGCAAGCGGCTGCACGGCGCGCTCGGGCCGCTGGTGCACGTCAACCTGATTCCGCTCAACCCGACGCCGGGCAGTGACTGGGATGCCAGCCCCAAGGACGTGGAGCGGGAGTTCGTCCGGCGGGTCCGGGCAAAAGGCGTCTCGTGCACGGTACGAGACACCCGGGGCCGCGAGATCAGCGCCGCGTGCGGGCAGCTGGCCTTCGAGAAGGGGTAGAGCAGCGCTGAACCAGGCGGCGGGCTACTCCGTCTTGTGAGGTAGAAGTCCAGCAAAGGGGGTTGCCATGACCATTCGCTTGGTATCGCACGTCAAGATGTTTGCCGCGGCCTTGGTAATGGGCCTTGTCGCGGTTGTCCTGATGTCGGCAGCCGCGCCGCGCGCGCTGGCCGCCGACGATCGACTGCAGTTCACCGGAACCACGCTGAGCGGCGCGCCGTTCAACGGCGCCAGCCTGCAGGGGAAGCCGGCGGTGCTGTGGTTCTGGGCGCCGTTCTGCCCGTTCTGCAACGCCGAAGCTCCCGGCGTCGGTCAGGTGGCGGCGGCCAATCCCGGTGTCACCTTCGTCGGCATCGCCGGGCATTCGGATGTCGGCGCCGAACAAAACTTCGTCTCCAAGTACAACGTGAACTTCACCAACCTCAACGACGCCGACGGCTCGATCTGGGCCCGCTACAACGTGCCCTGGCAGCCGGCGTACGTGTTCTACCGGGCGGACGGTAGCTCGACGTTCGTCAACAACCCGACCTCGGCCATGTCCCAGCAAGAGCTGGCCGGGCGGGTCGCCGCGCTGAAGTGAATCAAGGCCTCGTCGGTCTGGCGTTCGCCGCCGGGTTGGTGGCCGCGGTGAACCCGTGCGGGTTCGCGATGCTGCCCGCCTACCTGCTGCTGGTGGTGCGCGAGCAGCACGGTGAACGCGCCGGCCCGCTTGCCGGAGTGGGGCGTGCCCTGAGCGCTACCGCGGGGATGGCGCTCGGTTTTCTGACGGTGTTCGGTTCGTTCGGCGCGCTGACCATCTCGGCGGCCACCACGGTGCAGCGATACCTGCCGTACGCGACGGTGGTGATCGGCGTTGTGCTTGTCGCGCTTGGGATTTGGCTGCTGTCGGGTCGGGAGTTGACCGCCCTGACGCCCCGGCAGCTGGGACCGCGGTGGGCTCCGAAGCAGCAGGGATCACGCATTGTGGGCATGTACGGCTACGGGATCAGCTACGCGATCGCGTCGCTGTCCTGCACCATCGGGCCGTTTCTGGCGGTCACCGCCGCCGGCTTGCGGAGCGGGTCGGTCGTCACGGGGGTGTCGATCTATCTGGCTTACGTCGCGGGCCTGACCCTGGTCGTCGGCGTGCTTGCCATCGCCGCCGCGACCGCGAGCTCGGCCCTGGCCGATCGGCTGCGGCGGATCTTGCCGTTCGTCAATCGGATCGGCGGCGCGCTGCTGGTGCTGGTCGGGCTGTACGTCGCCTATTACGGCCTCTACGAGTTGCGGCTGCTGAACACCGCCGCGGATCCGCGGGATGCGGTGATCACCGCGGCCGGCCGGATGCAGGGCGTGCTGGCCGGCTGGGTGCACCAGCACGGCGTCTGGCCGTGGATCGTGGCGCTGTTTGCCCTGGTGGCCGCCGCGCTGGTGAATGCGTGGCAGCGCCGCGCGCGGCGTTGAGCAGTGGTGTGACGGCTACCTGATCCAGCCGCGCCGGCGGCCCCACATGTCGCGGATCAGGACGAAGAGCGCGAGGACGGCGAACCCGATCAGGAAGTTGTCCTCGACGTGGCCGACGTGATTGCCGCGCAGCATCGCCAGCAGGAAGATGACGCCGAGGATGCCGACACCGTGCCAGGTGCGGGTGTTGATCTTGCTCCACCCCCACGCGGCGGATGGCACCTCGGCCGGGTCGACGCCGTTGTAGTGCTCCACCTCGGTACTGGCCACGGCGATTCCCTTCGGGTCCGATCGTCTTCTGCCTCGATATTCTGGCACACACTCCGGGCTGCGGCGCTTCTCAGGGCGCCGGTTGGCGACCGACCGTACCGCGCTGGTCGGCCACCAACCTCGGCTGACATCCGGTCCCGTAGAACCACACAACCAGCCTGCTTCTGCCCGTCTACGACGGCGGCATCAGCACCGTGTCGATCATGTACACCGTCGCGTTCGCGGTCGGCACCCCACCGCAGACCACGCTCGCGTTGTTGACCTTGAGGCCGTTGCCCTGACCGGTCACCGTCGCATTCGCTCCCTGAAGGGTGGGGTGAGTGCCGACGACCCTGTCCGGGCTCAATTGCCCCTGAACAACGTGGTAGGTCAGGATGCTCTTGAGCATCGCCGCGTTCGTCTTCAGCTGACCGATCGTGGACTCGGGCAGCTTGCTGAACGCCGCGTCTGTCGGCGCGAACACCGTGTACTGACCGTTGTTGAGGGTGTCGACCAGGTTCACCTGCGGGTTGAGCTGGCCGGAAAGCGCCGAGGTGAGCGTGGTGAGCTGAGGATTGTTCGACGCCGCCACGGCAACGGGAACCTGCGACATCCCTTCCACCGAAGCGGGACCGTTGGGATGGGCAGCTGCGTAGTCCGCGCATCCCGGGCCCACCAAATCAGCGGCCCCAGCGCTCGGGGAGACAGCGACCCCGAGGCTCAAGATGCCGGCCGCCGCGAAACTGGTTGCCGCAATTTTGCTGTGTACTTTCATTGCCATTCACTCCCTGATAGGCCGGCAGAATTCACCCCGTTTGGCTGAACCCCGGCCTCACTTGTTCGGAGCGGATCCGCTTTGGGATTGGTCGCGACAACGAATTAGCCGTAGGTGAAGGAAAATACCTGCAAGCCGTTGCTGGGCCGCACCTCTAGTGTCCCGGGGCTCATCCGGTCGCCGGCGACGATCCGGTGGGAGGTCGGCGGCCCGCTGATCGGCACCGTTGTTGATTTTCCATCCCGCGTCACTGTGAGTGTTCCGGTTCCGCCGGCCACGATGTAGACGTTTTTCGCCCGGTAGTTGAGTTTGATGGCGGCGTTGTCGCCGTCGGCCGTCGCGCCCTGATAATCCAGCGACCACGGCCCCGTCAGCGCAAAGCTGTTGGCCTTCAGGTCCGGCGGATACTCAAACGTCGCGGCCCCTTCGTCATACGTGCCGCGGCCACCGTAATTCACCACTTTGCCAACGGCGAAATACGTTTCGGGCGTGAGGCCGGGCTGCGGGGTGGTGTCGGCCGCGTCGACAGGCGGGGGGAGCTTGACGCCCGGCTTCGCGTCGGCGAGCAACTGCCGGATCAGCTTCTCGGTCACGTTGTAATCGCCTTCGCCGAACTTGATGTGGCGAACCGTGCCGTCGGCGTCGATGAGATATTCGGCCGGCCAGTATCGGTTGCGGTAGTTCGTCCAGGTGCTGTAGCCGTCATCCAGCGCGATCGGGTAGGTGATGCCCAGATCCGCAGCGCCCTGGGCGACGTTGTCCGGAACTTTCTCGAACGCGTACTCAGGGGTGTGCACGCCGATGACCTCGAAGCCGCTGTCCCGGTAGGCGCGATACCAGCCGACGACATGCGGGATTGCGCGTTGGCAGTTGATGCAGGAGTAGGCCCAGAAATCAATCAGCACGACTTTGCCGCGTAACGAATTCAGGGCAATCGGCTTGCCCTCCGAAGTGTTCAGCCACCCCGCGATTCCCTTGAGATCTGGTGCAGAGCCACAACTTTCGAGGGTCGACGCGCCGTTGCTGCAGTTCGACAGCTGCGCGTTCTGGGCGTTGACGATGCCGCCGAGGTTCAGCTTCTCCCGGATCCTGTCGGACCCGCCGACTTTCTGCTGCAGCGCGGCCGTGTAGTCGGGAATGGCTCGCTGCAACGTGGCCGGCAGGTCGAATACCAGTGCCACCGCGAGCAGGATCGTCACAATTCCAGCGGTGATTCGGATCTCGCGCTGTCGGCTCCGAAAAGCCTTGACACGCTCGGCGACCCGTTGGCCGGCCAGTGCGAAGGACAGCAGCGGCAGCGCGGCGCCGAGGGCGAACGCACCCGTCAGCACGACGATGCCGGCGCTGATGGTCGCGGTGGCCCCGGCCACCACGATGGCTGCGAGAACGGGCCCCGCACAGGGGACGTAGAGCACACCCAGCGCCAGACCGAGCCCGAAACCATTGCCGCGGTTGGCGATTTGCTTTTGTGGGATGCGAGAGAACGGCCGCTCCAGCAGCTGCTCAAACTTCGGAAAGATGAGGCCGATACCGATCGTTACCAACGCCACCAGCGCGATCCAGCGGATGGCGTCCTGCGGTAGGTGCAGCAGCGACAGTAGTGCCGAGCCGAGCAGGGTCACCACGCTGAAGCTGAGCACCAGGCCGCCGATCACCCGGTACGGGCGCAAGGTCTCGGACAGCTCGCGCTTTGGCTGGACCGCCACAGCGCCTTCGGATTCCGGTGACGCCATCGCACCACCGCGCCGGGTGCCGGAGAAAAATATCACCGGCAACACCGGCAGGATGCATGGTGATATCCCGGTGATCAGGCCCCCGAGGAAGCCGATCAAAGCAAGCGTCAGCATGTCTGGTATTCGTCGCCGTCGTCGGCGTGGATTGGTAAGAGCGGCAACGGCTTATGGCACATTCGCCTACACGCGACAAGGTAGGGCACCCCGCGCGACGGGCTGCCCTACCTCGGGTGCGGTAAACGTTACTGCGCCGGCGGCATCAGCACCGTGTCGATCATGTACACCGTCGCGTTCGCGGTGTGCACCCCGCCGCACACCAGGCCCGCGTCGTTGACCTTGAGGTCGTTTCCCTGACCGGTCACCGTCGAGTTGGCGCCCTGCAGGGTCGGGTGGGTGCCGTCGACCTTCGCCGGACTCAACTGACCCTGCACCACGTGATACGTCAGGATGCTTTTCAGCAACGGGGCATCCGTCTTGAGTTTGTCGACGGTGGCCGGCGGAAGCTTGGCGAATGCGGCGTCAGTCGGAGCGAACACCGTGTACTGCCCATTGTTCAGGGTGTCGACGAGGTTCACGCTCGGGTTGAGCTTGCCCGATAGCGCCGAAGTCAGGGTGGTCAGCATCGGATTGTTCGACGCCGCCGTCGCGACCGGGTCCTGCGCCATCCCGGCCACCGACCCCGGGCCGCTCGGATTCTGCGCGGCGTAGGCCGAGCACCCGGACCCGATCAGGTCCGCGGCCGGATTCGCCGTCGCCGACGTCGTGGCGGACGCCGCCATGCTGCTCGCCGGCGTCGCGCTGGTGGTGTCTTGAGCCGCGGGTTTGTTGCTCGAGCACCCAGCGAAACCCACGATCGCCATTGCTGCGAGGCTCGCCGCCGCAACTGCCTTGGCCTGCACGTTCATCATCGAGTTCTGACTCCTTCGCTATACACGGCGTTTCCACCGTCCTCCCGTTGACAGAAGTGATTCGGAGTGACGCCGGTCACGGATGGGTCTGAAAACCATTCGGTTCCGTCTCGCCCGCCGGGCTGCACAATGAGTAAGTGAGCAACCCGACCACCGAAGCGCCGGCCGACGGCCCCATCCGCGTGCTCGTGTTGGGCAGCACCGGCTCCATCGGCACCCAGGCACTCGAGGTCATCGCCGCCAACCCGGACCGCTTCGAGGTGGTCGGGCTGGCGGCCGGCGGGTCGAACCTGGACACGTTGGCGCGCCAGCGCGCCGAGACCGGGGTGACCAATATCGCCGTCGCCGACGAACACGCGGCCGCCGCACTCGGAGACATCGCCTTCCACGGGCCCGAAGCCGTTACCCGGCTGGTCGAGGAGACCGAGGCCGACGTCGTGCTCAATGCCCTGGTCGGGGCGCTGGGCCTGCGACCGACCTTGGCGGCCCTGAACTCGGGGGCGCGGCTGGCGCTGGCCAACAAGGAATCGCTGATCGCGGGCGGTCCGCTGGTCCTCAAGGCCGCACAGCCGGGTCAGATCGTGCCGGTGGACTCCGAGCACTCCGCGCTGGCCCAATGCCTGCGCGGCGGCGAACCAGACGAGGTCGCCAAGCTGGTGCTGACTGCCTCGGGTGGGCCGTTCCGCGGCTGGGCCGCCGCCGACCTGGAAGCCGTCACACCCGAGCAGGCCGGTGCCCATCCGACCTGGTCAATGGGCCCGATGAACACGCTGAACTCGGCGTCGCTGGTCAACAAGGGGCTCGAACTCATCGAAACGCACCTGCTGTTCGGCATTCCCTACGACCGCATCGAGGTCGTGGTGCACCCCCAATCGATTGTTCATTCAATGGTCACGTTCATCGACGGCTCGACGATCGCCCAGGCCAGCCCGCCGGATATGAAGCTGCCCATCTCGCTGGCGTTGGGCTGGCCGCGGCGGGTGGCCGGGGCGGCCGCGAGCTGCGACTTCACCACGGCATCTAGCTGGGACTTCGAGCCGCTGGACAGCGACGTTTTCCCGGCCGTCGAGCTGGCCCGGCACGCCGGAGAGACCGGCGGCTGCATGACCGCGGTCTACAACGCCGCCAACGAGGAAGCCGCGGCGGCCTTCCTGGACGGCCGTATCGGCTTTCCCGCCATCGTCAGAACAATCGGCGACGTGCTGAGCGCCGCCGACCAATGGGCCGTTTCACCCGCTAACGTGGAAGAGGTACTAGACGCGCAGCGCTGGGCCCGGGAGCGAGCGCAGCGCGCGGTCACCACCGCAAGCCCCGCGGGAGTCTGGAAATAAGGTCTCGGGAACGGTCTTAGAAAGGTCCTAGCGCCTGATGATGTTCGCAATCGGCATTGTGCTGTTCGCGCTGGCCATCCTGATCTCGGTGGCCCTGCACGAATGCGGCCACATGTGGGTCGCGCGCGCCACCGGCATGAAGGTGCGCCGCTATTTCGTCGGGTTCGGCCCCACGCTGTGGTCGACCCGGCGCGGTGAGACCGAATACGGTGTCAAGGCCGTTCCGCTGGGTGGATTCTGCGACATCGCCGGGATGACCCCGGTCGAGGAGCTGGCGTTCGACGAGACCGACCGGGCGATGTACAAGCAGGCGACGTGGAAGCGCGTCGCGGTGCTGTTCGCCGGCCCGGGCATGAACTTCGTCATCTGTCTGGCTCTGATCTACGTCATCGCGATGATCTGGGGGCTGCCCAACCTGCATCCGCCCACCAAGGCGATTGTCGGTGAAACCGCTTGTGTCGCACCGGAAACGGCGCCGGGCAAGATCGGGAACTGCAACGGCCCCGGTCCGGCCGCGCTGGCCGGCATTCGCCCAGGCGATGTCGTCGTCAAGGTCGGCGACACCCCGGTGTCCACCTTCGACGACATGGCCGCCGCGATCCGCAAGCTGCACGGCACCGCGCCGATCGTCGTCGAGCGGGACGGCACCCCGATCACCGCTTACGTCGACATCACGCAAACTCAGCGCTACGTGACCACCGGAGGCAACGGAGGGGACGGAAAGCCCGCGGCCGCAACGGTCGGCGCCATGGGCGTCGGCGCCGTCAAAGTCACGCCCACGCGCTACGGCGTGCTCACCGCCATTCCCGCCACGTTCGCCTTCACCGGCGACCTGACGGTCGAGGTGGGCAAGGCGCTGGTCACTATCCCGACGAAGGTCGGCGCGCTGGTGCACGCGATCGGCGGCGGGCAGCGCGACCCGGAGACGCCGATGAGCGTCGTCGGGGCCAGCATCATCGGCGGCGACACCGTCGACCACGGGTTATGGGTGGCATTCTGGTTCTTCCTGGCCCAGTTGAACCTGATTCTGGGCGCGATCAACCTGTTGCCGCTGCTGCCTTTCGACGGCGGCCACATCGCGGTCGCGGTGTTCGAAAGGATCCGCAACCTGGTGCGGTCCGCCCGCGGCATGGTCGCGGCGGCGCCGGTGAACTATCTCAAGCTCATGCCTGCGACCTACGTGGTCTTGGTGTTTGTGGTCGGCTACATGCTGCTGACCGTGACCGCAGATCTGGTCAACCCGATCAGGCTCTTTCAGTAACCAACCGAAGGAATTCGAACAGTGG
Source organism: Mycobacterium sp. IDUB_19 (assembly GCF_055419445.1). Lineage (NCBI taxonomy): Bacteria > Bacillati > Actinomycetota > Actinomycetes > Mycobacteriales > Mycobacteriaceae > Mycobacterium > Mycobacterium sp. IDUB_19. Next base: position 67,623 of record NZ_JBVAXR010000003.1, read on the forward strand.
ACATTGGCTTGGGCATGCCGGAGGCTCCGGCGCCCACGCTCGCACCCCGGCGCAAGACGCGCCAATTGATGGTGCGCGACGTCGGGGTCGGCAGCGACCACCCGATTTCGGTGCAGTCGATGTGCACCACCAAGACTCACGACGTCAACACGACGCTGCAGCAGATCGCCGAGCTGACGGCCGCGGGCTGCAACATCGTCCGGGTCGCCTGCCCGCGTCAGGAGGATGCCGACGCGCTGGCCGAGATCGCCCGGCACAGCCAGATCCCGGTGATCGCCGACATCCACTTCCAGCCGAAGTACATCTTCGCCGCGATCGACGCCGGATGTGCTGCGGTGCGGGTCAATCCGGGCAACATCAAGGAGTTCGACGGCCGGGTCGGTGAAGTCGCGAAGGCGGCCGGCGCCGCCGGTATCCCGATCCGGATCGGCGTCAACGCCGGCTCGCTGGACAAGCGGTTCATGGAGAAGTACGGCAAGGCCACGCCCGAGGCGCTGGTCGAGTCGGCGCTGTGGGAGGCCTCGCTGTTCGAGGAGCACGGCTTCGGCGACATCAAGATCAGCGTCAAGCACAACGACCCGGTGGTGATGGTCGCGGCCTATGAGCAGCTGGCCGCGCAGTGCGACTACCCGCTGCACCTCGGCGTCACCGAGGCCGGGCCGGCGTTTCAGGGCACCATCAAGTCGGCGGTGGCGTTCGGCGCCCTGCTGTCGCGCGGCATCGGCGACACCATCCGGGTGTCCCTGTCGGCGCCACCGGTCGAGGAAGTCAAGGTCGGCATTCAGATTCTCGAGTCGCTGAACCTGCACCCGCGCGGGCTGGAGATCGTGTCGTGCCCGTCGTGCGGTCGCGCGCAGGTCGATGTCTACGCCCTGGCCAACGCGGTCTCCGCGGGGCTCGACGGTCTCGATGTGCCGCTGCGGGTCGCCGTGATGGGGTGCGTGGTGAACGGCCCGGGGGAGGCCCGCGAAGCCGATCTCGGCGTTGCCTCCGGAAATGGCAAGGGCCAGATCTTCGTTCGCGGCGAGGTGATCAAGACCGTGCCCGAAGCCCAGATCGTCGAGACGCTGATCGAAGAGGCCATGCGGTTGGCTTCCGAAAGCGGACAAGCGGCGGGAAGTGATAACGGTCCTGGCTCAACAGCAAGCGGTTCGCCAATTGTGACCGTAAGCTGATTAAGACCAGTTCGCTCTTGCTGGCCCTCAGTTCGCACCACAGAGAGTTCGCCAGATGTCGGCTCCGCCCCTGTTTCGCCTAGTCGGCGACCGACGGGTGTCCGTGGTGCGTGACGCCGCCGCGGTCTGGCGAGTTCTGGACGAGGACCCGATCGGGTCGTGCATGGTCGCCTCCCGCGTCGCCGATCACGGGATCGACCCCGGTGCGATCGGTGGGGAGCTGTGGACCCGCCGCGGCGCGGACGAGTCGCTGTGTTTCGCCGGAGCCAACCTGATCCCGCTGCGCGGGCTGCCGACCGACCTGAATGCGTTTGCGGACGAGGCGATGAGCGGGACACGGCGCTGTTCATCGCTGGTCGGCCGGGCCAGCCTGGTACTGCCGATGTGGGAGCGGCTGGAGCAGGCCTGGGGGCCGGCGCGCGACGTGCGCGAACGCCAACCACTGATGGCGCTGGCCAAGCACCCGTTCTGCGAGCTCGACCCCGAGGTGCGCCAGGTGCGGCCCGAGGAGCTGGACGCCTACCTGGTGGCCGCGGTCGACATGTTCATCGGCGAGGTCGGCATCGACCCGCGGCTCGGGGACGGCGGTCGCGGGTACCGCCGCCGGGTGGCCAGTCTGATCGCGGCCGGGCGCGCCTGGGCCCGGTTCGAGCACGGCCAGGTCGTCTTCAAGGCCGAGGTGGGGTCGCAGTCGCCCGCGGTCGGCCAGATCCAGGGCGTCTGGGTGCATCCGGAATGGCGTGGCCTGGGGCTCGGCGCCCGCGGCACCGCGATGCTGGCGGCCGTGATCGTCGGCAGCGGGCGCATTGCCAGCCTGTACGTCAACGACTTCAACGAGGTGGCGCGGGCGGCGTACTCCCGGGTGGGCTTCGCCGAGGTCGGCACCTTCGCGACCGTGCTGCTCGACTAGCGGCGGTCGCCCACTCTCGGCACGAGGGATTCGCGCCAATCCGTGCATAACGGTTCGGCCTCGGTGTGTCTGCGGGGCAGTAGCGGCCCGCGTTCATAACATCTGTAACGATGGCAACAAGAAGCACACTGGTATCAGGCGTATCAATGGTCTCAGGACTGTTGCTCGTCGCGGCTGTCGCGCTGTCTGGGTGCACTCCGCGTCCCGACGGGCCGGGGCCCGCCGCGGAGAAGTACTTCCGCGCCTTGGCCATTGGCGATACCGCGACCGCCGCCCAACTCAGCGACAACCCCAACGAGGCCCGCGAAGCGCTCAACGCGGCCTGGGCCGGGCTGCAGGCCACCCACCTGGACGCGCAGGTCCTCAGCGCCAAGTACGCCGAGGACACCGGCACCGTCAGCTATCGCTTCACTTGGCACCTGCCCAAGAACCGGCTCTGGAGCTATGACGGCCAGCTGCAGATGGCCCGCTACGAGGGGCGCTGGGAGGTTCGCTGGGCGCCCAACGGGCTGCACCCCAAGCTGGGCGAGCATCAGACCTTCGCACTGCGCGCCGACGCGCCACACCGGGCCTCGGTGAACGAACTCGGGGGCAGCGACGTACTGGCGCCCGGCTACCGCTACCACTACACGCTGGACGCCACCCAGGCCGGACCGCCGCAGTCGCTGAGCTTCGCCACCCACTCGATCGTCGACGTGCTGCGGCCCTTCAACGACACGCTGACCGACCCGCAGCTGCTCGCCGAGCAGGCCAGCTCGGCGACGCATCCGATCGATCTGGGCGTCACGCTGCTTCCGGCCGACAACGACAAGGTGTTTCCGGCGATCGGCAGGCTGCCCGGCATCGTGGTGACGCCCCAGGCCGACATGCTGGCGACCGACCCGCACTTCGCCCCGGCCGTCATCGGCGAAGTCAAGAAGGCCGTGATCGACCAACTCGACGGCCAGGCCGGCTGGCGGGTGGTCAGCGTCAACCAGAACAACGTCGACGTCGCGGTGCTGCACGAGGTCGACGGCTCGCCGGCGCCGTCGGTGTCGATCACCTTGGACCGGGTGGTGCAGAACGCCGCCCAGCGCGCGGTGGACAACAAGGGCGGCAAGGCGATGATCGTCGTGATCAAGCCGTCGACGGGGGAGATCCTGGCCATCGCGCAGAACGGCGGCGCCGATGCCGACGGCCTGCCCGCCACCAACGGCCTGTTTCCGCCCGGGTCGACGTTCAAGATGGTCACGGCCGGCGCGGCCGTCGACCGCGACATGGTGACGCCCAACTCGATGCTGGGTTGCCCGGGCCATCTCGACATCGGGCACCGCACCATCCCGAACTACGGCGGCTTCGACCTCGGCGTGGTCTCGTTGTCCCGCGCGTTCGCCAGTTCGTGCAACACCACGTTCGCCGAGTTGGGCAGCAGGATGCCGCCGCGCGGGTTGACCCAGACGGCCTCCCAATACGGGATCGGGCTTGACTACACGGTGGACGGCATCACCACCGTGACCGGGTCGGTGCCGCCGACGGTCGACTTGGCCGAGCGCACCGAAGACGGCTTCGGCCAGGGCAAAGTGCTGGCCAGCCCGTTCGGCATGGCCCTGGTGGCGGCCACCGTCGCGGCCGGGAAAACCCCAGTGCCGCAACTGATCGCGGGCCGGCCGACGGCGGTCGAGGGCGACAACACCCCGATCAGCCCGAAGATGATCGATGCGCTGCGACCGATGATGCGACTGGTGGTGACGAACGGGACCGCCAAGGAGATCAACGGCTGCGGCGAGGTCTACGGCAAGACCGGTGAGGCCGAATTCCCGGGCGGGTCGCACTCCTGGTTCGCCGGGTATCGCGGCGATCTGGCCTTCGCGGCGCTGATCGTCGGGGGTGGCAGCTCGGAGTGGGCGGTCCGGATGACGAAATTCATGTTCGACGCGATGCCGCCCGGCTATCTGGCCTGAAGCGCCCGGTGCGCCCGGTCCTGGGGCCCGCAACAGCGGTAAATTGCGAACATGACGGATACCGGCGGGGACATGGTGACGTTGCGCGTCTCCGATGCGGACCGCAACGGGACGATGCGGCGGCTGCACAACGCGGTTGCGCTCGGGCTGATCGATATCGACGAGTTCGAACAGCGCTCGTCGCAGGTGTCCTACGCGCGCACCCGCCCCGAGCTGGACGGCCTGGTCGGTGACCTGCCCGGGCCGGGCGCGATCGTCACCTCCGCGGCAGACCGGGTCGAGCTGCGTGGCTGGGCCGGCTCGCTGCGGCGACACGGCGAATGGACGGTGCCCACCCGGTTGGCGCTGGTACGCCGGCTGGGATCGGTCAAACTCGAGCTCACCAAGGCCCGGTTCGCCGGGCCGGTGGTGGTCGTCGAACTCGACGTGCGGTTCGGCTCGGTCGATATCTGGCTGCCGGACGGCGCCAGCGCCTCGATCGACGACGTCGAGGTCTATGGAGGCAGTGCCCGCGACCGCCGCAAGGATGCGCCCGGCGAAGGCAGGCCGCATGTGGTGCTGACCGGCCGGGTGGTGTGCGGCTCGGTGACGATCCATGGACCACGCCGTTCGCTGCTGCGTCGCCGCGGGGTCTGATCGCCGGGCTGCGGCTCCACGCCCGATCGCCCCGCTGTCGCGGCCCGATCGCCCCGCTGCCGACGCCCGATCGCCCCGCTGTCGCCGTCGAGTGTGCGTTGATGGCGGGAAAACGAGCGAATTCCCGCCCAGCAGACACACTCAACGCCGCTGCCTCACACTGGTTGCCGAGCTGCGCGCGTCGCAGCCGCCGCGTCGCCTGCGATTAAGCTAGCGGCATGTCTGTTCGCACCGCGCTTTCGCCCGGAGTGTTGTCCCCGACGCTGCCGGTGCCCAACCGCATCCCGCGCCCGGAATACGCCTGGAAGCCCACCGCGAAGGAGGGCACCGAGCCGTGGGTGCAGACGCCCGAGGTGATCGAGAAGATGCGCGTCGCGGGCCGGATTGCAGGCGGCGCGCTCGCGGAGGCGGGCAAGGCCGTCGCGCCCGGAGTGACGACCGACGAACTGGACCGCATCGCGCACGAATACATGGTCGACAACGGCGCCTACCCGTCGACGTTGGGCTACAAGGGCTACCCGAAGTCGTGCTGCACGTCGCTCAACGAGGTGATCTGCCACGGCATCCCCGACTCGACGGTGGTAGCCGACGGCGACATCGTCAACATCGACGTCACCGCCTACATCGACGGCGTGCACGGCGACACCAATGCGACGTTTCTGGCCGGCGACGTGTCCGAGGAACATCGGCTGCTCGTCGAGCGGACCCGCGAGGCGACGATGCGAGCGATCAACGCCGTCAAACCGGGGCGCGCGCTGTCCGTCGTCGGCCGCGTCATCGAGGCATACGCAAATCGGTTCGGGTACAACGTTGTTCGCGACTTCACCGGCCACGGAATCGGCACCACGTTCCACAACGGGCTGGTCGTGCTGCACTACGACCAGCCTTCGGTCACCACGGAGATACAGCCGGGCATGACGTTCACCATCGAACCGATGATCAATCTCGGCGCGCTGGACTACGAAATCTGGGACGACGGCTGGACCGTGGTCACCAAGGACCGCAAGTGGACCGCACAGTTCGAGCACACCCTGCTGGTCACCGATACCGGCGTCGAGATCCTGACCGTCGCCTGAGCCGCTTGTCAGCGTGAACGGCGCTCTGCTGGTCGCGGGTACCAGCTCCGATGCCGGGAAATCGGTTCTGGTCGCGGGCCTGTGCCGGCTGCTGGCCCGCAGGGGAGTCCGGGTCGCGCCGTTCAAGGCGCAGAACATGTCGAACAACTCCGCGGTCACCGTCGAGGGCGGCGAAATCGGCCGGGCTCAGGCGATTCAGGCCCGGGCGGCGGGACTGGAACCCAGCGTGCGATTCAACCCGATCCTGCTCAAACCGGGCAGCGACCGGACGTCGCAGCTGGTGATCAGGGGCCGTGTCGCCGATTCGGTCACCGCGGTAAGCTATTTCGGGCATCGCGACCGGCTGGCGAAAATCGTCATCGACGACTTGTCTTCTCTGCGAGACGACTTCGATGTGGTGATCTGCGAGGGCGCCGGGTCTCCGGCCGAAATCAATTTGCGGGCAACAGATTTAGCGAACATGGGCTTGGCCAGGGCCGCGAATCTTCCGGTCGTCCTGGTCGGCGACATCGACCGCGGCGGTCTGCTGGCCCATCTGTTCGGGACGGTCGCGGTGCTCGAGCCGGACGATCAGGCGCTGATCGCGGGCTTCATCGTCAACAAGTTCCGCGGTGACCCCGCGCTGCTGGAGCCCGGGCTGCGTCAGCTCCTCGAAATGACCGGTCGCCCAACGTATGGCGTGTTGCCCTACGCCGACGAGCTCTGGCTGGATGCTGAGGACTCGCTGTCGGTCCTCGCGCATCGCGTCGTCGGCAGGCCGGCCCCGCCGCTGGGCGGCGAGTGGCTGAAGGTCGCCGCCATCCGGCTGCCGCGAATCTCCAACTCGACCGACATCGAGGCCCTGGCATGCGAACCGGGCGTGTTGGTGCGCTGGATCAGCGACCCCGCCGACCTGGCCGACACCGACCTGGTGGTGCTTCCGGGCAGCAAGGCGACCGTCGCCGACCTGAACTGGTTGCGTGAACGCGGCCTGGCCGCCGCGATCACCGATCACGCCAGAGTCGGCAAACCGGTGCTGGGGATCTGCGGGGGATTGCAGATGCTCTGCCGGCGCATCGAGGACACGGTGGAATCCGGACACGGGGAAGTGGCGGGCCTGGGCCTGCTGGACGCCGACATCGTCTTCGGCGAACACAAGACGCTGCGCCGCTGGCAGCAGCCGCTGCGCGGCTACGAAATCCACCATGGCCAGCTCATTCGATGCGACGAAGCGGGCTGGTTCGACGCGAGCACGGGGCCGGGTTCGCCGCCATCCGGCATCATGCGGGCGGCGGTCTTCGGCACGCACTGGCACGGCCTGCTCGACAACGACGACTTCCGGCGCGGATGGCTCACCCGCGTCGCCGCGGCCGCCGGGCGGACGAGGTTCGTTGTCGCCGGGGACACCAATGTCGCGGCGCGCCGCGACGCCCAGCTGGATCTGATGGCCGAGCTGCTGGCGTCCCACCTCGATATCGACGCCGTCCTCGGCCTGCTCGACGGCGCAGGGCCGTCACGACCGCACATCGCAAGCCGGCTGCGGCCGTAGGGCCGTGCAATTGCGGGGACACCGGAGAAACCTCGCGCGGCGTCAATATTGGCTGTAGCGTGCGTAAGTGCCCTCGATGATGACCACGCTCGACGGGTTTCCCGTCCCGGTGGGCGTGTCCGGTCCTGAGAAGGGTGTCGTCGTCGTCATCCTCGGCGATGAACAGCGCGAGCTAGGCGCCTACGACGCGGTCTGCGAGCGCCTCCACACCGCGTCGCTTCGCACCATCGTCATCGGCCTCGACCCGCGGCTGACCCCGAAGTCGGTGATCGGCATTCTCGACGGGTTGGGCATCGCCTGGGCGGTGGTGGTGGGCGACCGCGCCGGCGGCGACATCGCCTGGGAACTGGCAGCCACCAAGCTGGGCCGGTTTGTCGGCCTGGTCGTCGTCGACCGCGGACATCCGCGAGTGGCCGACGTCAACGGCGTGGTCCGTGACGACCACTGCCCGCCGGTGGAGATCGGCACCACAGTGCTGGTCAGCACGCCGGGTGGACGGACGGTCGCCCGCGACAGCCAGCGGTTCGTCTACGCCGACTACCGCACAGTGGATTTGCTCGGGCGGCGCAATGCGCAGGAGTCGACCGCGCAATTGGCGGCCGAGATCGTTTTGCGCACCAGCACCTGGTAGCACGCGTGAACGCCTCTGGAACTCCTCGGCCGGTCATCGGCCTGACCAGTTATCTCGAGCAGGTGCAGTCCGATGGGTGGGACATGCCGGCGGGCTACCTGGGTGCGAACTATTTCGAGGGCGTCATCATGGCCGGCGGCGTCGCGGTGCTGCTGCCGCCGCAACCGGTGGACCCCGACATCGCCGAGAGCGTGCTCGACAGCCTGGACGGGCTGGTGATCACCGGCGGCTATGACGTCGACCCGGCAGCCTATGGCCAGCAACCGCATCCGAAGACCGACGCGCCTCGCACGGTCCGCGATGCGTTCGAATTGGCGCTGTTGCGGGGCGCGCTGGACCGTGGACTCCCGGTGCTGGGGATCTGTCGCGGCACGCAGATGCTCAATGTCGCGTTCGGCGGAACGCTGCACCAGCACCTGCCCGATGTTCTCGGCCACCGCGGGCACCACGCGGGCTATGGACGCTTCACCAAGTTGCCGGTCCGCACGGTCGCCGGCACCAGACTGGCCGGGCTGCTGGGCGAGTCCGCCGATGCGTGGTGCTATCACCATCAAGCCGTCGACAAGGTCGGTGACGGCCTGATCGTCAGCGCGTGGGACGCCGACGGCGTCGTCGAAGGACTCGAGGTACCCGGCGACAACTTCGCGGTTGCGGTGCAATGGCATCCAGAGCAGTTCCTCGACGACCTGCGGTTGTTCGAGGCGATAGTCGACGCCGCCAGCTCCTACGCGTCGAGCGCGCGGATCGGTGGCTCGTCTCGCCGTTAACGGGTAAGCGGCCAATGTGGCGGCTCACCGGTTCCGACCAGACGAATTGGCTCGTAGCCCCAATTGTGCTGCGGTGCGACGTTTTCCGGGCATAGCGTGTCGGCCATCCAGCCCCGCGGCACGGACAACATCCCGATCGACGTCGCACGCCCGAAGCCCGTTGTGGCAGGCGCACTGCCGGGGCGGGCCCGGTTCGGCAGCAGGGACAGCAACGCCGCCGCGCTGTGCAGTGCCGCCTGCTTGTTGCGCGAATTCAGGTGATCGACCGCGAAATCCGACGGCGCGGACAGTGAACCGAGTTTCGACAGTGACGCTGTCGCCGGCGACAGTAACGCGTCGAACGGCGTCAACGGCGACGCGGACAGCGCAACGAGAGCATCGGTAATGGTCGAGACTACTTGGTAGCCAGTCGATATGACGTCCGGTGCGACCTTCAGCGCCCGGCTGGCGGGTGCTCGGGTGACGTTCTCGCCCGGCTCGGCCGTGGCGGGCGGCGAAGTGAACGGTGTCACCGCCGCGGCGTCGGCGCAGGCCACTGCATAGGTGTGCATCGTGTCGACGTCCTGGGCCCACATCTGGTCGTAGTCGCTCTCGGCCTGCGCGATTGCCGGGCCGGATTGTCCTAGACAATTCGTCTCGGCAAGCCACGTCCGCAGCATGCGATTGGCCTGGATCGCGGAGGGAGGAACCATCGCCGCCCACGCCAACTCATAGGCGCTCGCGGCCGACTTGGCCGCAGTGGCGGTCATTTCGGCCTGTGCCGCAGCGTCATTGAGCCAATCGATATGTGCTGCCGCGGCCTGGGTCAGCGCCTGCGACCCAGCCAGCCTCGAGGTCACCGAACTGCATTGCGCCGCAGTGTCATACAGGCGAGCGGCCAGCCCGTCCCACGCTGCGGCGGCGTCCGTCATCGACCGCGAGCCGGGGCCCGAATACATCAGCCCGGAGTTGGTCTCCGGCGGTAGCGTTCCAAAATCCATTGCTATCTCACTTTTAGGGCAGTGGCGAACTGTGAAAACATGGCTGCCCTTCACGACGTTGACGCGGCGAAGGAGCGAGGGACACTGGCCTAGCAGGCCGCAAAAGGCCTCAGCGACGAGATACGCAGAGCAGCGTCAAGATTTCTTGATCACCGCATTCAGCCGCGGGTGCGCCGGTATGAACGTTGCCGGATCGAAAACCCGTGCCGGCGAGGGAAGTCGGTAGCTCGGAGCGCACCGTGTGCGATTGCAAGCGCGTCCAGACATCCGGGCGGTCGTGCGTCATCCACATGCTGTGAAACGGCTTTTTGCTCATCGGCGAGGCGCCCCATGAGCTGGCATGTTGAAGATGAGTCGTAGCGTGCGAATGCTCGGAAGGTGGGTTTGCGTGTGACCACGCCGCGGGCTCGGGCAAGGTGGCCGCGGAAAACTGGGACCGCAACGCAGAACCGGCGACGAGACTGATGAATACGCTGAGCGCCGCCACCACGGCGATGGCAGGCTGCCGCCGTCGAGAATGTCTAGCGCCCCTAACGTTCACTGTGGCCCGACTGTACAACACAAAACCTGTGCATCAGCCGCTGCCAGCTGTGAGGTCGATTAAAGTCTGTTGTGCATTCTCCGGACGAATAGCCCCCTGATCGCACTGACCACACCAGCACCAAACAAGCTGGGCTAGAACCGATTTAACAGTGATATCGCATGTGCTATCGCTTTTCCAAATGATGCGGCCCGAAGCTCCGCGATGCCGATGGGGCGCGTGTGACTGTACGGCAGCAGGCCCGGCAAGCAGCCGTGCAGCTCACGACTCGAAGACGATGAGCGGAATCGCCATTTCGGCTGCGCTGGCTCCGCCGTGAAAACCTATGAGGCGAGCCGCTTCCGGGGGTTCATGTTTGGTTGCCAGCACCGCCGCATCGCCAGTGCAGATGACGACGACGTCGCCGATCCGCGCCAGATGCCGCGGATCGACCGGCCCGAACATCCCGGTGGCCACCGCCTGTTCGCGACTGTAGACCGCGGCCCGGCCGTCCAGCAGCTCGCTCCACGTCGCCTGCACGTCGGCCGCCGCGCCGGGTTCGGTATGCAGGTAGCGCACCCGCGGTTCACCCGCGACCACCCGGATTCCCGCGCTCAGCCGGGTATCGGTGTCCAGGTCGACGCGGGCGTGCGGCGGAACGTTGAGACCGCCGTGGTCGGCGGTCACCAGCAGCGCCGCGTTCGGCGGCAGGGCGTCGACCAGGCGGGTCAGCAGCGCATCGACACGGGTGGCCGCCTCATGCCAGTGCGGCGATCCGATACCGAACACGTGCGCGGCCATGTCGAGCTCGGCGGTGTAGGCGTAAACCAGACCCGGTGTCGCACCCAGCTCGTCGATGACGTGCTGGGCGTAATCGTCGGTCGGGGTAGTCGGGCGAAAGCCGGCGCCGCGATACGCCGCGTCGGTCAGCCCGCTACCCATGAACAACGCCGGCAGCACCGCCCGCGCCGCGACCCCGGATCGCGCAAGCCGCTCGAACCAGGTCGGCACCGGCTGCCATTGCGCGTACGGCGGGTCGTCGTCACGCCAATAGATGTGGGTGAGCACGCGATCGGTGCCGGGGACGTTGACGGTGAAGCCGAGGATGCCGTGCTGGCCCGGCGGCGCGCCGGTGCCCAGCGACACCAGGCTGCTCGGCGTGGTGGACGGGAAGGTGCAGGTGAGTTCGCTCATCTCACCGGCGCCGCCGGCCAGAACCGAGGCAAGCAGCGGCGCGCTGCCCGCCAGCTCCGGCAACAGGTGCCAGCCCAGGCCGTCGACCAGCACGACGGCGACGCGATCAACCTGCTTGGCAACCGATTCCGTCACCGCGAGCCGGTCGACGGCACCCGGCACCCCGAGCAGTGCGGCGGCCGCGGGCAGTACGTCGAGCAGGGATCCGGGCGCTGGACCAGACATGGCCCCAGTCTGGCACGACTAGACGTGGGCCAGCCGCTGGCTGGTCACCCGCAGTTGCCGCTCGGTGCTCTCGGCGAGCGCGTGTACCTGTTGCGGGTTCAGCCGGCCGCACAGCCGGCCCCAGTGCACCGCGACTTCGTCACCGACGGACACATCGGGCACCGCGCTGTAGCCGTCGGCCCAGACGTCGAGCGCTCGCACCGAAGGCTCGGCCAGCGTGAGCACATGACCATCGCAGACCAGCGGCCGGCAGCTCACCGTGACATCATCTCCGGTGCGGGAAATGACTGTGCCCCAAGTGATTCTGCAGTTGTCCAGCACGCCGAGCGGGTGCTCGTCCATGCCGCGACCCAGAAATCGCGTCCACGGGTAGACGCCGAACACGTGGAAGCAATGGTTGCCCGCCGCCTCGCCGGCCAGGTCCGTAGTCAGATGTGACCAGTAGCGTCCCGCCTGCGGGCCGATGATCGCCAGCAACGCATCGAAAAAGTCCCGTGGATCGATGCCGGCGCCGACGCCGCCGCCGAGCCAATACGATTCGACCAGGCGATGATCCAGCGGGTCGGCGATACCCGTCAGCGCGGACAACACCCGCAGATACGGCCAGGCCCCGGAGAACCTCGTTGCCGCGGCGCGCACCTGGTCGACCGAACCGTCGCGCAACGTCGCTCCCAAGGCAGGACCGCAATAGCCCAGCGCGTTGGGTGCATAGGCGTAGCGGGCGAACATCTCGGCGCCACGGACGTCGGTCAACGAATCACACCCGCCCAGACTGCCCCACGAGCTTGATGGCATCACGGTGCATGCGGCCGAAGTTGTAGTAGGCCGCGCACGCCCCCTCCGGAGACACCATGCACGTCCCGATCGGCGTCTCAGGGGTGCAGGCGGTGCCGAAAACCTTGCATTCCCAAGGCTTGAGCACACCCTTGAGCACCTCGCCGCATTGACAGGCCTTCGGGTCGGCGACCCGCACGCCGGGCATCGCGAACCGCAGCTCGGCGTCGAACTCCGCGAAGTCGTCGTGCAGCCGCAACGCGCTTTGCGAGATGAAGCCCAGGCCGCGCCACTCGAAATGCGGACGCAGCGCGAACACCTTGCCCATCAACGCCAGCGCGGCCGGGTTGCCGTGCTCGGGCACCACCCGCTTGTACTGGTTCTCCACCTCGCAGCGGCCCTCACGGATCTGACGCAGCAGCATAGCGACCGACGCCAGGATGTCCAGCGGCTCGAACCCGGCCACCACCAACGGCTTTCGATACACGTCCGGGACGAATCGATACGGCCGGTTGCCGACCACGGTGGACACATGCCCGGGGCCGATGAAACCCGACAGCCGCAGATCCGGTGACTCCAGGATCGCCTTGATCGGCGGCACGATCGTGACGTGGTTACAGAACACGCTGAAGTTCGGCAGCCCCTCCTCGCGTGCCCGCACCAGCGTGACCGCGGTTGACGGGGCGGTGGTTTCGAAGCCGATCGCGAAGAACACGATCTGCTTGTCCGGGTTGTCGACCGCAATCTTGAGCGCGTCCAGCGGGGAGTAGACGAACCGTACATCGGCGCCGCGTGCCTTGGCGTCCAGCAGACTCCCGTTCGAACCGGGCACCCGCATCATGTCGCCGAAGCAGGTGAAGATCACGTCGGGCTGACTCGCCAGCCACATCGCGTCGTCGATGCGGCCCATCGGGATCACGCACACCGGGCAGCCCGGTCCATGCACCAGTTCGACGTTGTCGGGCAGCAGGTGCTCGATGCCGTGCCGGTAGATGGTGTGGGTGTGCCCGCCGCACACCTCCATGAACTTGAACTGTTCGCCGCCGGTGCTCGCCAGGTGCTCGATGGCGACGAGCAGCTTGCGGGCCGCCGCGGGATCGCGGAATTCGTCAACGAATTTCATTTGCCGTCCCCCTTAGACGATGGCCGACGAGTCGAAGGCTTGCATTTCGGCTGTGTAGGCGTCACCGAGTTGTTTGATCGCGGCCAAGGTGAGCAACGCTTCGGTTTCGTCGATCTTGGCCATCGCGAACCCGACGTGGACCAGCACCCAGTCGTCGGGCTCGGGCATCTCGCTTTCCAATAGGCGCACACTGATCGTGCGCTGGACGCCGCTGACGTCGACCTTCGCCAAATAGTTTGCCGGGTCGGTGATCTCAACGATCCGGCCGGGAATTCCAAGGCACATCTCGGCGTATCTCCTTATCTGTCAGCAGATCCGCGGCAGCGGGTCCCCGACGAGCATGTCGACGATCCGGGTACCGCCGAATCCGGTACGCAGTACCACGGTCTCCGCGGGTTCGGTGACGATTTCCCCGACAACGGCCGCCTGCGCGCCCAGCGGATGTGACCGCAGTGCGGCCAGTCCGGCCTCGGCCTCCTCCGCCGCGACGACGGCGACGAACTTGCCCTCGTTGGCGACATAGAGCGGATCGATGCCCAGCAACTCGCAGGCCCCATTCACCATGGGTTGCACCAGAAGTTGATCCTCTTCGAGCAGCACCCCAAGACCGCAGGCCTGAGCCAGTTCGTTGCACACCGTGCCCACGCCGCCCCGGGTGGCGTCGCGCAGCCAGCGGGTGGACGGCGCGGCCGCCAGCAGCAGCTCCACCAGCGGGCTGACGCACGCGGTGTCGGAAGCAATGTCGGCCTCGATCGCCAGGTCGCCCCGGGCGAGCATGACGGCCATGCCGTGGTCGCCCATCGACCCGGACAACAGCAGTTTGTCGCCGGCGCGCACCGAGTCCGCCGACAGCGTGCGCCCGGCCGGGATGACACCGGCTCCCGCGGTGGTGATGAACAGCCCGTCGGCCGCACCTTTCGGCACCACCTTGGTGTCGCCGGTGACGATCTGCACCCCGGCTTTGGCGGCGGCGGCGGCCATATCCGCGACGATCTCTTTCAACTCGGCGATCGGAAACCCCTCTTCGAGCACGAATGCCGCCGAAATCCAGGCCGGCACCGCGCCGGTCATCGCCAGGTCGTTGCAGGTGCCATGGATGGCGAGCTCGCCCACCGAGCCGCCGGGAAAACGCCTGGGCTGCACCACAAAGGAATCCGTGGACATGGCCAGACGCTCGCCGCTTGGCAGGGTGAGCACCGCGCCGTCACCGAGTGACTCCAGCGCCGGGTTGCGGAACGCCTCCATGAACACCGCGTCCACCAGCGCTGCCGAGGCCTTGCCGCCGGCGCCATGCGCCAGGGTCACGTGGTCGTCGAGCAACCGCGGGCGGCGTCTGCGGAACGTTTCAATCCGCTCGATCACCTCGCCCTCGGCGAAGCGCGGCCCCGATGACAGGTATTCGCCTGCGGACTTACTCATGCGGCCCCCAAACCTTGGTCACCGGATCGTTCGTGAACCGCCAACCACAGCTGATAGCCCAGCAGCGCTTGCGATTCCTGGATCCGGTGCACACTTTGCGAACGAACGACGAAGCAGGCGTCCACATTTGGATTATCAGCGAAGGCGCCGCCGTCGTAGCCGGCGAAACCGATGGTGTACAAGCCGCGTTGGCGCGCCTCGGCCAGCGCGGTGAGTAGGTTCGGCGAATTGCCGCTGGTGGACATCGCGATGGCGATATCACCGGCGTGCGCGCGGGCGATCAACTGACGGGCGAACACCAGCTCGAACCCGACGTCGTTGCCCAGCGCGGTCACGATGGCCTGGTCGGCGGTCAACGACCAGGCCGGCAGGGACCTGCCAATCGGCGGTCGGGCGAACAAGAGCGCCAAGGTGGTGGAATCCGTGCAGCTGCCGCCGTTTCCGAAGGTGAACATTCGTCCGCCCGCCGCGAACCGGCGCGCCGTCTCGGTGGCCGCCCGGTCCAGCAGTTCGGCGTTTGCCTCGAGCGTGGAGCGCCGTAACGCCAGGCTCTCGGCCGCTTTCGCCTGCGCCGACGCGGCCAGATCCGCGAGCAGCGATTTCGGGTCGTCCTCCTGCGCATCGATGAACGGGTAGAGGAAGTTGGTGGGCTCGTCGCTCATGAAGGACCCTCCTCTTCATCCACTTTTGTGATCGCGGTGCCCGCGTGCACCAGGACCAACTCGCCCTCGGCGACCGGGTCGACCAGCGTGGTGACCACGTTCTCGACTCCGCGCGCGGTGCGCACTGTGGCTGTTCCGGGGGCCTGCCCGTCGGCCGCCGCGGTCAAGATCTCGCCCAGGCGGCCCTCGTCGCTACAGGTCACGCAAACTTCTTCCGCAGAACCGGGTTTGAGCAGCCCGGAGTGCTCGAAACAGACGTGCGTGAGTTCCCACAGCAGGTGGTAGAACAGCACGAAGCCGCCGGTCGCGGGCACCCGTGGATCGGGGTCGTCCAGCCACAGCACGTGATCGGCCAGCCCGGCTTTCGGCCGTTCGCCGCTGCCGATCCAGATCGTGGTGGCACCCCACGCCGGGCTTCGGCGCATTATCGAGCGCACTTGTGCGTCGTGCGCGTCCGCGACCGCGATCACGATGTCGCCGGGTCGCACCGAAACCCGCACCAGATCAACCAAATCGGGCCCGGTCAGTGCGACGGCAGGCAGTGCCCGCTTTCCCATGATCACCGGGTGGACGAACTCGACCGCGATGTGTAGCGCATGCGGCTCCCAGGACGGGGCGATGGACCACATGGTGGCGCCCGCGGCGAACCGCTTGGCCAACGTGAATGCCGTGGCGGCCAGGTCTTCGGCCAGCTCGGCGCCCAGCCCGCGGTCGATCGTGGTAACGGTTGTCATCGCATTGCCTCCTCGAGTGCGGTCAGCATCGAGATCGCCGCCTGACCCAATGCCAGCCCGCCGTCGTTGGGCGGTACGGTGTGGTGGGTCAGCACCTCAAAACCATTGCGCTGCAGCAGCTCACGGCAAGAACGCAGCAGCAGCACATTCTGGAACACGCCGCCGGTCAGGCCGACCAGCCGGATGGGGCCGGCCACCTGGGCAACCACCTTGGCGACGGCGATTGCGACCGCCCGGTGGAATGCGGCCGCCAGCAATGCCACCGGCGTGCCCGCGTGCAGCGCCGACACGGTCGCTTGCACCAGCGCGGACGGGTCGATCACCCCGTCGGCGCGCACCGTCAGCGGCAGCGACGGCCCGGGGCCGGCGGCGCGCTCGGCCAGCGCCTCGAGCTCGATGGCGGCCTGGCCTTCGTAGTCAATGCGGTGCCGCACCCCCAACAGGGAGGCGATCGCGTCGAACAGCCGGCCCATGCTGGAACACGGCACACATCCCGCGCCCGTCTCCAATTGCGAACGGGTGAGCCGCAATTCCTCAACCGACGCCGCGGCGACCGGCGCCAGATCCGGGGTCCAGTCGATGCCGGCCATCCACAACTGGGACAGCGCCATCCGCCACGGGTTGCGGACGGCGGCGTCCCCGCCCGGTAGCGGGACCGGGAGCAGGTGGCCGGCCCGCACGAAGCGGTGGCTGTCGCGCCCGAGCACGAGGATCTCGCCGCCCCAGATCGTGTCATCGCAGCCGTAACCGGTGCCGTCGAAGGAGACGCCGACGACGGGCTCACCGATGCGCCCGCGTTCGGCCAACAGCGACACCACGTGCGCGTGATGATGCTGGACGAGATCCAGCGGTCGATCGCCGACACGACGCTCCGCCCAACTTCGAGTGTGATATCCCGGATGCAGGTCGGCGGCCAATCGGGCCGGCTCGCCGCGTATTTCGCTCAGTTGACCGACCGCACGCTCGAACGCCCGCAGCGTCTCCCAGGTGGCCATGTCGCCGATATGGCCGGACAGATACGCACGCGAACCGTCGGTGAGGCAGCAGGTGTTCTTCAACTCTCCGCCCACCGCGAGCACCGCCGGGCCCGTGCGCCCCAGGTCGACCGGCAGCGGCGCATAGCCGCGGGACCGGCGAATCGGAAGCTCCCGACCGTCCACGACGCGCACCACGGAGTCGTCACACGGCACGTGAATGGGCCGGTCGTGATCCAGGATCGCATCGCAGAGTGCCGAAAGCCTGGACGCGACATCGTCGTCGGTGAAGCAGATGGGTTCCTCGGTTCGGTTGGCGCTGGTGAGCACCAGCGCGTCGGGAACCTGCTCGGCGGCATCGGGCACGGCTGCCAACAGCAGGTGGTGAAGGGGGGAGTACGGCAGCATCAGGCCCAGCAGCGGGCTTCCGGGGGCAACGGCTTCGGCGACCGGAGCGTTCGGGCGGCGTCGCAACAACACGATCGGGCGCGCGGGACTGCACAGCACCGCGGCCTCGTCGTCGTCGATGCAAGCGTAGCGCCGCGCAACCTCAAGGTCGCGGACCAGCATGGCGAAGGGCTTGGCGCCCCGCGCCTTTCGTGATCGCAATGCGCCGACGGCCGTCTCGTCGTCGACGGCACAGGACAGGTGGTAGCCGCCGACGCCCTTGATCGCGACCACCGAGCCCACGGCCAGCGCCCGTTGCGCCGCCGCCAGTGCCGCGTCCGATCCAGTGGCCCGCCCGACCTCCTCGGAGAACCACAGCGAGGGACCGCATTCGGGGCAGGCTATCGGCTGTGCGTGGAACCGGCGATCCGCGGGGTCATGGTATTCGGCCGCACATCGCGCACACATGGTGAACGCCGACATCGTGGTGGCCGGGCGGTCATACGGCAACTCACGGATGATGGTGAACCGCGGCCCGCAGTTGGTACAGGTTATGAACGGGTGCCGGTAGCGCCGGTTGCGCGGGTCGAACAGTTCGGCGACACAGTCGTCACACACCGCGATGTCGGGTGGAATCGGCGTCGTGGCACCGGCGATCGACCGGCTGGGCACGATCCGGAACTCGGGCGCCCAACCGGGATCCGCCGCCAGGTCCGTCACGCGGACGTCGGCGACACGAGCCAGCGGCGGGGCCTGAGTACGCAGCCGGCGACCGAACTCTGCCACCCGCTCGCGTTCGCCCTGCACCTCGAGAAAAACCGCGCCGGAATCGTTGCCGACGAACCCGGCCAGCCCGAGTTCGGTGGCGATCCGGTGAACGAACGGACGAAAGCCAACCCCCTGAACTACACCGGTCACGGTGAAGCGCTGCCGGACCCGGGTGTCAGCGAGGTTGGACCGCAGCATCAGGGGGGTGTCGGTCATCTCAACCGTCCCCCGGGCTGACTGTCGGATCAATGCCCCGGCCCATCAGTTCCAGACCGGCCATCGCCTGCTCGGCACCGGCGCGATCCGTCTTCTCGATCACGAAGCCCATGTGGATGATCACCCAGTCGCCGGGTGCGAAGGTCTCTTCCGGCAACATGCCGACGTTGACCTTGCGCTGCTCGCCCGTGACGTCGACCAGCGCGAGTTGGCCCTCGTAGCCGTCCAGCATCCTGATCACCTGACCGGGTATCCCAAGACACATCTCAGCACTCCTCGGGCAGCGCGGCAGCGGTGGTGGGTATTTGCAACGCCGCGATGATCTCCTCGATGGCGTGCACGGCCCGCGGAACGGCCTTGGCGACCGGCTCGGACAGGCCAATGCCTTCCTCGACACTTCCGGCCTCACACCCGACGACGACCGTGTAGGGCGGACTGCCGCCCAGCGCTCGCAGGCTGGCGAACACCGCTGCCGGATCCATGCTGTGACCGTCGAATCCGATGTTCGCACCGCCGGATTGATGATCGGCCTGAAAGACGTGCAAGGTGCCCGGGTTGCCGCGGCTGGGCACCGCGTCGACGAGGACCAGCGAGTCCCAGTCCTCGAGCAGGTCGTATGCCAGGTGCATACCCGCGATGCCGTAGTCGGTAATGCGGACACCCGGATTGCCTTGTGGCAGCTCGGCGTGGCGGACCACTTCGGAGCCGAATCCGTCGTCGCCCAGAAAGATGTTGCCGATCCCGGCCACCAGGATGCGCTTGGTCATTGCATTGCCCGATGCGGCTACATCCGCCTCAACTTGAGGTAGCGGCGGGCATCCGGCAGTGAGACCAGTCCCAGCGCCAAACCGATCCCGACCACAAGGGCGAGGATCGCGATGAATATCCAACCTACGATTTCCATGTCGAACTCCTTTCAGGGGTTGATGAGTCGTGCTCTACTTCCAGCGGCTCGACTTCGTCGGGGGAGAAGTACAGGTAACGGCCGTACCAGTCGTGCAGCTCGGCGGCCGGGTCGTCCTCGACCACCACGCCCACATGCTTGTTGCCCTCGACGTCCTCGTGCACCGACGTGACGCGGGCGGTCTTGCCGGCGACGAAGATGTCTTGCGCATCGGCGTTGCGGCGCGGCCGCAGCCGCACCCGGCTACCTCGCGCGATCCGGAAGCCGTTCACCAGCACCGCGTCGATTTCTGGTCGAACAGCGTTGTCGGCCAGCGGATCCCACCAATCGACGCCTTCGGGAATTTCCGGGACCAGGCCGACGGGAATGTCGAGCCGGTGCGGATCACGCAGCACCCCGTGCAGGCGTGCCATCGCGTCGGGTGACATCGTGTCGCACTGGTCGATGAGCCGCGCGGCCCGCGGATCGGTGGCCCGGGCCTGCGCCTTCTCGTCGTCGGTCATGGTCATCACACGCAGGGTCAGGATCTCGTCGATCTCGGTGCAGTCATACAGCGCGGCGTTGCTCTGCTCGGCGACCTCGGGGTGGTCGTAGAGAATGATCGGCGAGATCAGCAGCATGTCTTGGCTGCCGGGTGGGCCGGCCAGCACGGGGAAGCAGCGGTGCTGGGCGCACCGGGACACCGCGTCGGCCGCGGCCGGTGCCGGCTCGAGCATCGAGACGAACCGGCCACCGATGACTTCGGCGATCAGGTGGCTGCCGATCATGGACCGCGCGATCGCGTCGTCCTTGTCCACCGCGGCATCCCCGATGTTGTTCAACCGCACCGAAACCCTGCGGACGCCGCCATCGACTTCGCTGGAGACGCTGAGCTCGCCCCGGATCTGTCTGCGTTCGCGAACCAGGCGACCGCGGTCGAGTTCTTCGATGTCGGTCGCCGCGTCTGCCACAACCGGCAGTGAACACGGCAGTTCCTCGAATGCGATAGGGCCGAAGGACCTCTCGCACTCGACGGCTTCGTCCCAGGTCAGCCAGGACCCGGTCGGCGTACTCAGCTGGGCAACGGGTTCGAAGCGCCCGTCGGCTACTTCGCGTTCGGCCCGGCGATGCTGCAGCTGCAGGAAACGCACCACCAGGGTGATCGCCTCGCCCCCCTCGACCAGGAACTGCGCCGCCAGCGCATCGTCCTCGCCCAGGCCCGCATCGGCCGCACCCGGCGGCCCCAAAACGCCGAACTGCCAACGTGATTGATTCTTGGTTGACGTGCCGCGGTACGGGTAGAGCAGGTAGCCCTCGTAGAGCACCGCGTCGGCGACGGCACGGGCCCGGTCCCAGCTCGAGGTCGTCATGCCGTCGTCCGCTCGGCTTCCAGCAGCGAGGTGACCGCTTGGTCGAGGTCGAGCATTCCCTGCGCCGACTTGTAGTTGGCCAACCCCGCGATGGTTTCGTGACTCAGGCGCACCCAGCCGGTGTTGGGATAGTGCTGCGCGATCAGTGCACGCCAGACCGCGACCGGCATGTCGTAGCGGTGCTCGCGGTCCCAAGGCACCTGCTGGACGGAGAAGCCGCGCTCGGATTTGACGAATATGGTCCCGCTGAACAGGAATTGCAGCGGCACCGTGCCGTCGCGCAGCGCGTGCAGATACTTGGCGGCGGCGACCTCGAAGTCGTAGGTGCACTCCAGCGGCAGCGCCACGGTTGTCCTACCGGCGAATCCGGGCACCATCGCGGTGCAGTGCTGCCAGAGGAAGCCGTGTTGGGTGCTTGCCCAGCGTTCACGCGGCCCGAACAGGTCGATCAGCCCGGCTGCCTCCTCATCGGAGTACGACCGTCGTGGCGGCTCGATGCGGACCTGGCAGCGCAGCGCGATGGCGTGCACCGGGTCGTCCCCCTCGGCGACGACACCGACGCGGGCGATGAGCACCGGGCTCACGGCGTACGGCTCGGGTGCCACGTCGGCAATGTTGTAGGTGACCTCTACCTGGCCGGTCATGGCGGCGTCCCGGGGAGGGTTTCTGAGGCGCGGGCCGCGATCCGGGTAAAGAACTCGTCGATGAACTGGCGCGCCTGCTGGCCGCCGTCGAACCCGCGCCACAGCATGCGCAGGCGACCGACGAACTCGTAGCAGGCGTCGATCGGGACGAGATAGCTTTGCGGCTGCCCGGTTTCGCCTTCGCCGCTTTGGGAGCCGTCGATTTCGGGGACCCGGACCAACAGCGCCTCCACGTCGTCGCTCAGCAGACTCACCCGGGAGTCGGCCGCGCTGATGGCGTTCCAGGCGTCGAGGTCCAGCTCGGATTCGCAGGCCCCGGCCGGGCCCGGGTAGAACGCGACGGTGCGCGACAGCGCGGAGTTGGCGAAAAAGAAGGCGACGCCGACCGGGATTTGGAGTGCGTCCCAGGCGCGCCGGTCCAATGCGAAATCCGGGAAGGCCAGATACCGATCCGGCACTGCGCGGTAACGCAATTCGGCGTCGGGATCGGTGAACAACAGATAGCAGGCGCGGCACACGCACATCAGCTGCCGGCCGGCGACATTCACCACGTGCTGATGCTCGTCGGTGATGACCTCGTTGCACATCTCGCATCGCTCGCCGGCCGCCTCGGCGACAGGCCGGTTGCTTTTGATGCGGTTGAGCACGTCGTAGGGCGTTGTCATGCGCCGGCTCCCATCGGCTCGGCCAGTGCTACCGACGGCACCCCATCGCGAAGCAGCAGGGGGAGCGGCTCGAGGTGGGCCCCGTTGGGGCCGGCACCCGCGTGCACGATGTCGAACTGCGTGCCGCAGCGCGGGCAGCCCAACAGCGTCTCGCGCAGTTGCGCACCCGCTAACGAGTCATCACACACCGGACAATGGTCGCGGTAGGCCAGGGGCAGGTCGCCGACCCTGCACACCACCATCGTGGTGCCCGAAATCCGGAACCCCGCAACCTCGCCGGGCTCCAACTCGGCCAGTTCGGGTACCGGATACCAGGTTGAGCCGTTCGAGTGGCTGTGGCCATTCGAACGCAGGGGTGCCATCAGTGATTCGGTGGGTATCAAGGCGGGCCCCGACGCGGACTCGGCGGTGACCACTTCGATCTCCGAAATCTCCGGCGCCGCAGCCCGAACCGCGTCCTCGACGGCAAGCTCCAGCGTCACCGCCGAGGATGGACAACTCTTGCAGCTGCCCGTGAACGCCAGCCGCACGTTGCTTTCTCCCATCGTTCCGACGGGAACGATCTCCAGCAGATCCACATCGCCGCCGTGTGAACCGAGGTACGGCCGCACCCGATCCAGCGCGTCGGAGACCCGGCGATGCACGTCATGCGGGTGCAGGCCGTGAACCAAGAGCAGACTGGCCACCAGGTCGTCGGTGGCCAGCCGCTCCGTCAGTTCGGGATCGCCCAGTTGCATGATCCGATCCAGCCCGGCTCCGTAGAGCCCGACTACTTCCCGGACCAGCTGCTGCGCCCGCTCGTACGCGGCCGTGCCACCCGCCGCACAGGAATCCAGCAGTGTCTGGATCCGATCGCCCGCGCTACGCCACTGCACTTCGCTTTCGGAGGCTTCTCGGGGTTTCTCCGGGCGACCCGTCATGTCAGTCCCCGGCGGGTGACTGCGTTGGTGTGTGCAGTCTGTCCAGGGTCTTGCCCTTCCCCAGATACATGTGCACACCGCAGGGCAGGCATGGATCGAAGCTGCGCACCGTGCGCATGACATCGATGCCCTTGAAGTTCTCCCGGCCGTTTTCCTCGAAGATCGGCTGACCCTGGACGGCGTCCTCGTAGGGGCCCGGCGTGCCAAAGCTGTCGCGCGGGTTGGCATTCCACGGGGTGGGCGGGTAGGGGTGGTAGTTCGCGATCTTGCCGTCCCGGATCACCATATGGTGGCTCAGCACGCCGCGGACCGCCTCGGTGAAGCCGCAGCCGATGGCCTCGTCGGGCACCTCGAACTTCTCCCAGGTCTTGGTGCGCCCGGCGCGGATCTCCGCCAGCGCCTTCTCGGCAAAGTGCAGCGCGCACGCCGCCGCGTAGGCCTGGAAGTAGGTCCGGGCGCGGTCCCGTTCGATCGTGTTGCTGCCGTAGGTGGGAATCTTCCACTCGAACTCCACCGGGCCCTTCAGTGCGGTCTTGGGCAGGTTGATCTTCACGCTGTTGCCGGTTGCCTTGACGTAGCCGATGTCGACCAGGCCGGCCAGCGCTGTCGACCACAGCCGCGCCAGCGGGCCGCCGCCGGTATCCAGCGCCAAGTGATCCTTGCCGTCGAACCAGCGCGGCGACATCACCCAGCTGTAATTGCCACCGGCCATGTCCCGCTTCTGCGGATGCGGGTTGGTGTGCTGGTTCCACGGATGCCGCCGGTCTACCGCGTTGCCCAGCGGATCGGTCTTGACGAACATCTCCTGGTCGGTCCAGTCGTCGTAATACGAACTGCCCAAAAGGATCCGGATGCCGAGGTTGATGTCGACCAGCGAGTGGGTGACCAGCTTGCCGTCGACCACCACGCCCGGGGTGACGAACATCGCGTTACCCCAACGCTCCATGTCCTTGTACTCGAAGTTGCACACGTCGGGATCCTGGAAGGAGCCCCAGCAGCCGAGCAGCGTGCGGCGTAATCCGACGTTCTCGTATCCGGGCAGCGCCTCATAGAAGAAGTCGAACAGGTCGTCGTGCATGGGCACGACCTTCTTCATGAACTCGACGTAGCGCATCAGTCGCGTCATGTAGTCGGTCATCAGCTGGATGGTCGCGACGGTGCCGACCCCGCCCGGGTACAGCGTGGACGGGTGCACATGGCGACCTTCCATGAGGCAGAACATCTCTCGTGTCCAGCGACTCACCACGAGCGCCTCGCGGTAGAACTCGCCGCTGAACGGATTGAGCGACCGCATAATGTCGGCGATGGTCTTGTAGCCGTGCGCGTCGGCGTGCGGTGCCGCGGTCTTCTCCGCCTGGGCCAGCACGCTCGGGTTGGTCTCGGCGACCATCTTTTCGCAGAAGTCAACGCCGACCAGGTTCTCCTGGAAGATGTTGTGGTCGAACATGTATTCCGCTGCCTCACCCAGGTTGACGATCCACTCGCCGAGGTGGGGTGGCTTGACCCCGTAGGCCATGTTCTGCGCGTAGCAGGAGCAGGTCGCGTGGTTGTCGCCGCAGATACCGCAGATGCGGCTGGTGATGAAATGCGCGTCGCGGGGATCCTTGCCCTTCATGAAGATCGAGTAGCCGCGGAAGATCGACGATGTGCTGTGACACTCGACGACTTCCTTGTTCTCGAAATCGATCTTGGTGTAGATGCCGAGACTGCCGACGATCCTGGTGATCGGGTCCCACGCCATTTCGACGAGCTGGCCCGGCTCCTTCTTCTCTTGCGTCGGCTTGGGAATGATGGTTGTCATCGCATTACTGCTCTCTGCCCCAAGGGCTAGGTGGTGAAGTGAGAACGAAGCGCCCGCGACCTACCAGGTGCGGCGTGCCCCGGTGACCAGTTCGGTGCCCTTGTGGCGCCAGCGCGGTTCCTTGTCGACGGTTCGGGCCGTGATACCCCTCAAACTACGAATCACGGTCCCGTACAAACCCGATGCGGTGCTGGACAGCTTGCCGCCCGGCGGCTCGTCCATGAACGGCATGAATTTGTCGGGGAACCCCGGCATCGTGCACCCGATGCAGATGCCACCCACGTTCGGGCAACCACCGATTCCGTTGATCCAGCCGCGTTTGGGCACATTGCATTTCACGACCGGGCCCCAACAGCCAAGCTTGACAATGCATTTCGGTGACCCATATTCGGTGGCGAAATCGCCCTGCTCGTAGTAGCCGGCCCGGTCGCAACCCTCGTGGACGGTGTTGCCGAACAACCACTGGGGGCGCAGCGCGTCGTCGAGCGGGATCATCGGCGCCTGACCGGTGGCCATGTAGAGCAGGTAGGTCAGCGTCTCCGCCATGTTGTCGGGATGGGCCGGGCAGCCGGGAACGCAGACGATCGGAATGCCGGCCTTGCTCTTCCAGTCCCAGCCGAGGTAGTCGGGTACGCCCATCGCTCCGGTCGGGTTGCCGGCCATCGCGTGGATGCCGCCGTAGGTGGCGCAGGTCCCGACCGCGACCACCGCGGTGGCCTTGGGCGTCAGCCGGTCGAGCCACTCGCTGGTGGTCATCGGCTGGCCGGTGGCGGGATCGTTGCCGAACCCACACCAGTACCCCTCGTCCTTGATCTTCTCGTTCGGAATGGATCCCTCGACGACAAGCACGAATGGTTCCAATTCGCCGCGGTCGGCTTTGAAGAACCACTCGAGAAAGTCGTCCGCGCCTCCGGTGGGCCCGCATTCGAAGTCGATCAGAGGCCAGTGCACGGCTACCTGAGGGAGACCGGGAAGAGCCCCGAGAGCGATCTCCTCAACGCTGGGCTGGGTGGCGGCAGTCAACGCCACCGAATCACCGTCACAACTGAGGCCTGCATTGATCCATAACACGTGGATCAGCGTTTGTTCTGCTTTGACTGCTGCTTCCGTTGGCATGCTGCAGCTTTCCGGGGCCGGGCTGGGGCCCCTGCGCCGCCGGAGTCGACCGTCGGCCCACTTGCGCAGCGCTGTTTTTGGGTCTACTCCCGCCCTCAGGAGTTGTCAACGGTTCCCCCTTTGCCGGCATTTAAACATGTGTGTCGAAGCTCGGTGCGGGGGCCATATTTCCGCTGTGCGGCAAGGAGTTTCGGGCAATCGGCGCCCGCGTGCGAAACCGCTGAGGATAACTAATTTCTCTCGGGTGGGCTGACTGAGAAGAAATTGCGCCGCCGCGCCTTCATGCGAATCATTTGCATGAAACCCAGACGTCAGTCCACGACTCCTTCGGCGAACCGTCTCAGCCATCCGAACCAAGCGCCCATGCCGGCGCCGGTGCGCGCACTTACCGGCAGGATCGCCGCGGTCGCATTGACCTCGCGGACGTGCGCAATGTAGGTGTCCACGTCGACGTCCAGGTAGGGGACCAAGTCAATCTTGTTGAGCAACACCACATCCACCGATCGAAACATCACCGGATACTTCAGCGGCTTGTCCTCGCCCTCGGTGACGGAATACACCATCGCCTTGGCGTGCTCGCCGACGTCGAACTCCGCCGGGCAGACCAGGTTGCCGACGTTTTCGACGATCACCAGATCCAGGCCCCGAAGGTCGAGGCCCGGCAGCGCACGATTGACCATCGGGGCGTCGAGATGGCATTCGCCGCCGAAGCCGTTACTGGTGTTCAGCAGCGACACCTGGGCGCCGCGACCGCTGAGCTTGGCCGCATCGAGGTCGGTGGCGATGTCGCCCTCGATCACCCCGATCGCGAATTCGCCGGCGAGCGCGTCGAGCGTTGCCGCAAGGACTGTCGTTTTTCCGGACCCCGGTGAGCTCATCAGGTTGAGGGCGCGGATCCCGTTGCTCTCGAACGCCGACCGGTTGGCGTCGGCGAGAACGTCGTTCTCGGCGAAGATCGCCTCCAGCACATCGATGCGCTGCTTGCCGGTCTCGTAGCGGCTGTGATCGCCGTGGTCATGATCGTGGGGAACGTGATCGTGTTCGTGGGTGTGCACGGCCCCGTCATCGTGCCGATGAAATCTACCCATCGTCAACACCTTTCACGAGACGTCCAACGACGTGACCAGGAATTCGTTGCCGTGCAGTACTTCGACATCGGAACTGTCGCAGCGCGGACACCAGATCGACCAGGCCGAGGTGATCTCCGAGCACCGGCCGCACG
Source organism: Mycobacterium sp. IDUB_19 (assembly GCF_055419445.1). Lineage (NCBI taxonomy): Bacteria > Bacillati > Actinomycetota > Actinomycetes > Mycobacteriales > Mycobacteriaceae > Mycobacterium > Mycobacterium sp. IDUB_19. The sequence goes on from NZ_JBVAXR010000003.1 coordinate 94,883, forward strand.
CGCGGCAGCGCACCTCGGCGCCGATGCACTCGAGTTCCAGCTCGGCGTCCGGCATGTTCTCCGATTCCCGGACCAGAGTCCAGCAGAACGACAACGACTCGGGAACCACCTGGCGAAGGGCGCCGACTCGGACGCGGACCACGTCGACGTGCCGCCCGTCGGCGTGCGTCTTGACCACACCGGCGATCGCCTCGCACAGCGAAAGCTCATGCATCGCCGGTCACCGGCGTCGGGCTCGGGCCCATGAAGTCGTTTCTACACCCGTGGGCGCGTTGGCTGGTGCCCACTTCTCTTCGATGCGGCCATAGCGCCAGACGAGCAGCGCGACCACCCAGGTGCTCACGAAGATGCCGACGATCACGAAGCCGACGGTGTTGAGGTCGAGGCCGCCGAGCCAGTCCCAGAAGGGGCCCCGCCAGCCCAGCTGGCCGGCGAACAGGTCGAGCAGCTCGATGCTGCCGATCAACAGGGCGACGACGACCGATAGCCCGGTGATGGTGATGTTGTAGTAGATCTTGCGCACCGGGTTGGAAAACGCCCAGCCGTAGGCGAAGTTCATGAACGAGCCGTCGATGGTGTCCAGCAGGCACATGCCGGCGGCGAACAACACGGGTAGACACAGGATCGCGTACCACGGCAGCCCGGCGGCCGCGCTGGTGCCGGCCAGCACCAGCAGGGCGATCTCGGTCGCGGTGTCGAAGCCCAGACCGAACAGCAACCCGACCGGGTACACGTGCCAGGACTTGGAGATCGAACGCGTGAAGCGGCCGAGGAAGCGGTTGAGAAATCCGCGGTTGGCCAAGTGCTGTTCGAGCTCCGCCTCGTCGTATTCGCCGCGGCGTAACCGCAGGAAAACCCGCAGGATTCCGGCCAGCACTATCACGTTGAGGACGGCGATCAGATAGAGGAAGACGCCCGAGACGCCGGTCCCGATCAGGCCGGTGTAGTGATGCAACGCCGAGGAATCGTCTTCGACCGGCCCGATGATGGCCTTGGCTCCGATCGCCAGCAGCATCGCCAGCACGAACACCACGGTGGAGTGGCCCAGCGAGAAGAAGAACCCGACCGCAAGCGGGCGCTGACCGTCGCTCATCAGCTTGCGGGTGGTGTTGTCGATTGCGGCGATGTGGTCGGCATCGAAGGCGTGCCGCAGGCCCAGGGCATAAGCCGTCAGTCCGACGCCTATGCCAAATGCCTTGCCGCCCACGCTTAGTCGCGCCGGCTCGACGATCAAGAGCAGGGTGGCCCAGCCGATGAGATGCAGCGCGACGATGAGCGCCACCATGGCGCAAAGGCGCCCCCATTCCGCGGGTGCCAGGAAGCCGTGCAGCCTGGCTAACCTGGTCCGCGGCGCGGCGAGCTTGCTACCGGCCATTGCGTCCTTCCCGCCTGAGCAGAACACGACAGCCACGACCTTAGGGTCGGACGCGAACTCGATGCAAGTGAGTTGCAGGAGGGATACCCGCTCGGTCGGCGCTCAAGACTGGCAATCCGGGATGCGCGGCGCAACACTGAACGGGTGACGTCCAACCCGTCGGCGCTTGACCCTGCCGTCACCGAACGCATCGGTGACTTCCTGCGGGCCCGCGGGTTGCGGCGGATGACGTCGCGGATACAGGTGTTGGCGGTGCTGGAACCGGTCAACGGCCACCTCTCCGTCGCGGAGATCCATCAGCGGGTACAGGCCGGCCTGCCGCCCGGCGCCCAGCCGCCCGACGTGGCCACCATCTACCGCACCGTGACCACCCTGGTCGAGCAGGCGGTGCTGCACGCGTTGACCCTCGACGGCGGCATCACGACCTACGGGCTGGCGGCCGCCCCCCATCACCACGCGGTGTGCACACGGTGCGGCTCGATCATCGAGGTGCCCGCCCGGCAGCTGAGCTCGGCGCTCGAACACGCGATGGAGGGCAGTGCGTTCGCCCTGTCGGAGCGGGCCGGTCTGACGCTGCGCGGCCTGTGCCCGCAGTGCCAGGACGCCGAGTCGGCGGGCCGGCGCTGAGGTCAGCGCAGGCCCAGTAGCGCGTTCTCCACCACCTCGGGCAGCGCCGGATGGATCCAGTACTGCCCGCGGGCCATCTGCGGGGCGCTAAGACCGAAGCTGATGGCCTGGATCAACGGCTGGATGATCGACGATGCCTGATGGCCCATGATGTGCGCACCCAGCAGTCGCCCGGTCCCGCGCTCGCCGATGAGCTTCACGATCCCGGTGGTGTCCTCCATCGCCCAGCCGTAGGCGACGTCGCCGTAGTCCTGGATCGTCACCGATACTTTGAAACCCTGTGCGATGGCTTCATTTTCGGTCAACCCAACGCACGCGATCTGGGGATCGGTGAACACCGCGGACGGCACATAGCGATGGTCGGTGACCGCCATCGCTTCGGTGTCGTCCCAGTCGCACAGCAGATTGTGCCGCACCACGCGCGCCTCGTGGTTGGCGACGTGCTTGAGCTGATACGGCGAGGAGACGTCGCCGAGGGCGAAAACCCCACGCGCCGTGGTTCGCTGGTACTCGTCGGCGACCACGCGGCCATCCTCGACGGCGACGCCGGCCTGCTCGGCGTCCAAAAGATCGGCGTTGGAGACCCGACCGGTCGCGACCAGTAGTGCGTCGGCGTCCAGGGTGTGACCGTTGTCGAGTCGCACCGCGACGCCCGAGCTTTGGTTCTCGGCGTGCACGACACTGCGGTGGGTGTGCAGCTCCCATTTGCTCGACGCGATGCGGGTGAAGCGTTTGCAGAGGGTGTCATCGCAATGCCGCAGCAAGGCGGAGCCCCGGACCACCAGGGTGACCCGCGAGCCCAGCGAGGAGAAGATGTGCGCGAATTCGGCCGCCACGAAGCCGCCGCCGACGATCACCAGATGCTCTGGCAACTCGGAGATCCGCATGATCGTGTCGCTGGTGTAGTACTGAGCGCCGCACTCGAGGATTGCCGGGGGAACCGTGGCCCGGGCCCCCGCGGCGATCACCACCTGATCGGCCGTGAACTCGTCGCCGGCCTCGGTGCGCAGCAGGTAGCGCCCGTCGGCCTGAACCGGTCCAAATCGGGTGTGCTGCTTGTACACGTCGATATTGGGCGCGGAGCTCCGATAGTCCTCACCGCCGACCCCGATCGGGTCGATGCGCCCGAAGACGCGCGAGACGATGTCGTCCCAGCGCACCCGGTCGATGCGTGCGTCGATGCCGTAGCGCGCCGCCTCCCGGATCGTTTGGGCGACCTCGGCGGCGTAGACGAACATCTTGGTCGGGATGCAACCGACGTTGAGGCAGGTGCCGCCGAACGTGCCCTGTTCGCAGATCGCCACCCGCTTGTCGGCGAAGCGGTCATCGAGAACGGAGTTGCCCGAACCGGTTCCGATGATCGCGACATCGTAGGTCTCCACGCCGTCACCCCTTTCCAAACGATGCCGAGGCGTCGGTGTTGTTGGCGCGCAGGTACCCGTTCAGCCAGATATCCAGTTCCCGATAGGCGACTTCGCGCGGCCCCTCCAATGACAGGAACACATCGTGTTTGGCGTCGGTCACCGGAATGGCGGTGCTGCGGTTCCCGATACAGCCGGCCCACCTTGCGATCTGAGCGACGTCGAGAACCGCGTCGCCACGTTGCATGTCCATCGCGTCGGTGGTTTCGGGCACGCTGTGGTCCGAGCGCAGGATCAGGTTGGGCACACCGACATCCAGGCCTCGGTGCAGCCGGGCCTGGCCGCGGCGCACGGCGTGCAGCCACCCCACGGTGATTGGGAAGCCGCCCAACGGTTTCCACCGCAGGTCGTAGTCGAACTCGCCGTGGTAGTCGCGATGCAGGGTGGTGCCGTAGCCGCCCTTGCTGGCCCCCCGGAGTACGCCTTTGGAGCGCACTCGCGACAGCCCGGCGATCATCGCCGAGGTCAGTCCCATGCGAAGGGCGGCCGGGCCGTGTAGATCCAGGAACGGGCTGTTGAGCACCAATCCGCCAATGCCGGCGTGCGCCTTCGCGTTTCGTCGGCGCAGCCGGTCCATCCACAACGCCACGATCAGCCCGCCGGCGGAATGGCCGTACATCAGAATCTTGACGGACTGCTCGGCGATGACGGCCAGGGCGCGTTCGAGTTCGGCGTCATAGCGGGCGAGATCGGTGATGAAGTGCGGGGTCTGGTTGTCGCGTCGCGACCGGCCGCACTTCTGCAGGTCCAGTGCATAGAAGGTGAATCCGCGGTTGGCGAAGTGATCGGCCAGCGCGGTGTTGAAGAAGTAATCGGTGTAACCGTGCACCGCCAGCACCGCGTGCTGACGACCATTCGCCCCGCTTGTTTCCGGGCCGGGTTCTCCGCCGCGCCGGATCAGGGTTGCGACGATGTCGCCCTCGCCGGCCGGATCGGGTCCCAGCGCAATGGTGTACTGCCAGTAGCCAGGCAGGACGTCGGGCACCCAGCCAGTCACCAGGCCAGCTTAGCGTGGCACCACCTTTTGCTGGTCGAGGCCGGTCCAGGTCGTTTCGCCGGCGCCGTCGGGATAACCTGATGACCGGCAAGGAAAGGACCAGCGTTTCGGTGGCAGACATAACGGCGCGCACCGACGTCGTGCTGGTCGGCGCCGGCATCATGAGCGCCACCCTGGCCGCGTTGCTGCGACTGCTGGAGCCGGACTGGTCGATCACCGTGATCGAGCGGCTGGACGCCGTCGCCGCCGAGAGCAGCAGTCCGTGGAACAACGCCGGCACCGGGCACGCCGGGCTGTGCGAGATGAACTACACGCCGGAGCGCCCAGGCTCCCAGGGCTCGATCGACATCAGTAAAGCGGTGTCCATCAACGAGCAATTCCAGGTAACCCGCCAGTTCTGGGCGTACGCCGTCGAGCGCGGCATCCTCACCGATCGAAGCTTTCTGAACCGCGTCCCGCACGTCAGTTTTGTGCACGGCGCGCAGCGGGTCGACTATTTGCGGCGGCGTCAGCAGGCGCTGGCACCGAACCCGCTGTTCGCCGGTACCGAATTGATCGACGACCCGGACGAGTTCACCCGCCGGCTTCCGTTCATGGCCGCCAAACGTGACTTCTCCGAGCCGATCGCACTCAACTGGGCCCCTGACGGCACCGACGTGGACTTCGGTTCGCTGTCCAAGCAGCTGATCGGCTTTTGCGTGCAGGGCGGCGTCACCGCGCTGTTCGGCCACGAGGTCGCAAACCTGACCCGGCGGGCAGATGGCGGCTGGACGGTGCGGATCGGTAATCGCCGCACCGGCGAAAAGCGCAAGCTGAACGCAAAATTCGTGTTCGTCGGCGCAGGTGGTGACGCACTGCGCCTGCTACAGAAGTCCGGTATCGACGAGGTCAAAGGCTTCGCCGGCTTCCCGATCGGCGGCCGGTTCGTGCGCACCGACAATCCCGCGCTCACCGGTGCGCACCGGGCCAAGGTCTACGGCGTCCCGGCGCCCGGAGCCCCACCGCTGGGGGCGCTGCATCTGGATCTGCGGTTCGTCAACGGCAAATCGTGGCTGGTCTTCGGGCCATACGCCGGCTGGTCACCCAGGTTCTTGAAGCATGGTCACGTCAGCGATCTGCCCCGATCCATCAGGCCGGACAACGTGGTGTCGATGCTGGGCGTCGGCGTCACCGAGATGGGACTGGTCAATTACTTGATCCGCGAACTGCGGCTCACCGAGCCCGGCCGAATCCACGCGCTGCGCGAATTCGCGCCCAGTGCGCTGGATTCGGATTGGCAGCTGACGGTGGCCGGACAGCGCGTGCAGGTGATCCGCCGGGCCAAGGGCAGGGGAGGCGTGCTCGAATTCGGCACCAGCGTGCTGGGATCGGCCGACGGCAGCATCGCCGGACTGCTCGGTGGTTCCCCAGGAGCCTCGACGGCCGTGCCGATCATGCTCGATGTGCTTGCGGGCTGCTTCGCGAAGCGCTATCAGTCCTGGCTGCCCATGCTCAAGGAGATGATTCCTTCGTTGGGGACCAAGCTCTCCAATGAACCGGCGCTCTACGACGAGGTGCGCTCGTGGAGCGCCAAGGTATTACAGTTGGACGCCTCATGACCCGCGCCGGCGAGCGAAAGTGAAAAGCGATGAGGAGGAGCGGCGCAAATGACTGAAGCGCTACGCCGCATCTGGGCCAAAGACCTTGACGCCCAAACCCTTTACGAGCTACTCAAGCTCAGGGTGGAGGTGTTCGTCGTCGAACAGGCCATCCCGTATCCGGAGCTGGACGGGCGTGACTTGCTGGCCGAAACTCGGCACTTCTGGCTGGAAACTCCTGACGGCGACGTGATCTGCACGCTGCGGCTGATGGAGGAGCACGCCGGAGGTGCGAAGGCGTTCCGGATCGGACGGCTGTGCACCAAACGCAGCGCGCGCGGACAGGGCCACACCACCCGGCTGCTGCGTGCCGCACTGGCCGAGGTCGGCGACTACCCGTGCCGGATCAACGCGCAGACCTATCTGGCCGACATGTACGCCCACCACGGGTTTATCCGCGATGGCGACGACTTTGTGGACGACGGTGTTCCGCACGTCCCCATGCTGCGGCCCGGTTCCGGCCTGGCGGCGATGCCGTGAGGCCCTATCCGTTCAGCGCGATCGTCGGTCACGACCAGTTGCGGTTGGCGCTGCTGTTGTGTGCGGTGCGTCCGGAAATCGGCGGAGCGCTGATCCGCGGCGAGAAGGGCACCGCCAAATCGACGGCCGTACGCGGCCTTGCCGCGTTGCTGTCCGCGGCGACCGGAAGCAACGGCGCCGGCAGCGGCCTGGTCGAAATGCCGCTGGGCGCAACCGAAGACCGGGTTATCGGATCGCTGGACCTGCAGCGGGTGCTGCGCGACGGTGAGCATGCGTTCTCCCCGGGATTGCTCGCGCGTGCCCACGGTGGCGTGCTCTACGTCGACGAGGTCAACCTGCTACACGATCACCTGGTCGACGTGCTGCTCGACGCCGCCGCGATGGGGCGGGTGCACATCGAACGCGACGGCATCTCGCACTCGCATGAGGCCCGTTTCGTGCTGATCGGCACGATGAATCCGGAGGAAGGCGAACTGCGCCCGCAGCTGCTCGACCGGTTCGGGCTGACCGTCGACGTGCATGCGTCGCGTGATGTCGATGTGCGGGTGGAGGTGATTCGGCAGCGGCTGGCCTACGAGGCCGACCCGGACGGGTTCGCCACGCGCTATGCCGCCGACGACGCCGAGCTCGCCCGGCGGATCGCCTCTGCTCGCGCGCTCGTCGACGATGTGGTGTTGCCGGACAACGAGTTACGACGAATCGCGGCGCTGTGTGCGGCGTTCGATGTCGACGGGATGCGAGCCGATCTGGTGGTCGCCCGCACCGCCGTCGCGCACGCCGCCTGGCGGGGCGTGACCACCGTCGAGGAGCAGGATATCCGGGTGGCGGCCGAACTGGCGCTACCGCATCGGCGCCGCCGCGACCCGTTCGACGATCCGGGTATCGACCGCGACCAGTTGGACGACGCCTTGGCGCGGGCCGGTGACGATCCGGAACCTGATCCCGACCCGCCCGGCGGTGGACAGTCCGCCAATGACCTTGACTCACAATCGGATTCGTCGTCCGCCGGGAAGCCGCAGCCACCTAGGACGCGGCCCAGTGCCCCGCCGTCGAAAACGTTTCGTGCCCGCGCGCTAACGGTTCCCGGCGTCGGTGAAGGAGCCCCCGGCCGACGCTCGCGGGCCCGCAACCGCGCGGGGAGCGTGGTGGCCGCCGCTGACGGCAACGATGCCGCGGCTCACGGACTACACCTGTTCGCGACCCTGCTGTCGGCCGCCGAGCAGGCCGGGGCCGGGCCGCTACGCCCGCGACCCGACGATGTGCGCCGGGCGGTCCGCGAAGGACGCGAGGGCAACCTGGTGATCTTCGTCGTCGACGCGTCCGGGTCGATGGCCGCCCGCGACCGGATGGCCGCGGTGAGCGGTGCCACCCTGTCGCTGTTGCGCGATGCCTATCAGCGGCGGGACAAGGTCGCGGTGATCACCTTCCGGCAGCACGAGGCGCGGCTGTTGCTGCCCCCGACGTCGTCGGCGCACATCGCCGGACGGCGCCTGGCCCGATTCGATACCGGCGGCAAGACGCCGCTGGCCGAGGGTCTGCTGGCCGCGCGTCAGCTGATCGTCCGGGAAAGGGCACGCGACTCCGCACGGCGTCCGCTGGTGGTGGTGCTCACCGACGGCCGGGCGACCGCCGGGCCGGACCCGTTGGGCCGCAGTCGGATCGCGGCGTCCCGACTGGTCGCGGAGAGCACGGCGGCGGTGGTCGTGGACTGTGAAACATCTTATGTGCGGCTGGGATTGGCCGCACAGCTCGCCCGCCAGCTCGGTGCGCCGGTCGTCCGGCTGGAGCAACTGCACGCCGATCATCTGACGCGAGCCGTACGCAGCGCGGCCTAGCCGGCGGGCCGCAACAAAGGAGGTGCGCCCTTATGCCACAGGGAACCCCGGTGCAGGTCCCGGATGACGGACTGACCACCCGGGACCGGCGCAATCTGCCGGTACTGGCGGTGCACACCGGCGACGGCAAGGGAAAGTCGACGGCGGCGTTCGGAATGGCGCTGCGCGCGTGGAGCGCACGGCTGGACGTCGCGGTGTTTCAGTTCGTCAAGAGCGCGAAGTGGAAGGTGGGGGAGGAAGCCGTCTTTCGCCAACTCGGCCAGTTGCACGACGAGCACGGCGTCGGTGGCGCGGTGGAATGGCACAAGATGGGCAGCGGCTGGTCCTGGTCGCGTAAATCCGGCAGCGAGGACGATCATGCGGCCGCGGCCGCCGACGGCTGGGCGGAGATCTCGCGCCGGCTGGCCGAACAGCGGCATGATTTCTACGTGCTCGACGAGTTCACCTATCCGCTGAAGTGGGGCTGGGTCGACGTCGACGAGGTGGTGGACGTATTGCTGGCCCGGCCGGGCCATCAGCATGTGGTGATCACGGGTCGCGCCGCGCCGCCGCGGCTGGTGCACGCCGCCGACCTCGTCACCGAGATGGCCAAGGTCAAGCACCCGATGGACGCGGGACGCAAGGGACAAAAGGGCATCGAGTGGTGAATGCCCCCGCGGTCGTCGTCGCCGCGCCCGCGTCGGGCAGCGGAAAGACCACGGTGGCAACGGGTTTGATCGGCGCGCTGCGCGCGGCCGGGAATGCGGTCGCACCGTTCAAGGTGGGCCCGGACTTCATCGACCCCGGCTACCACGGGCTGGCCGCCGGCCGCCCCGGACGCAACCTCGACCCGGTAATGGTGGGGGAAGGGCTCATCGGCCCGCTGTACGCGCACGGCGCTGCCGGAGCGGACATCGCGGTGATCGAGGGCGTGATGGGGCTGTTCGACGGGCGGATCGGGCCCCCGGAAAATCCCATGACGTCGGTGCCGGCGGGCTGCACCGCGCACGTCGCCGGCCTGGTGGGCGCCCCGGTGATCATGGTGGTGGATGCGCGCGGCCAAAGCCACAGCATCGCCGCACTGCTGCATGGCTTTTCGACATTCGATACCGCAACCCGGATCGCCGGCGTGATTCTCAATCGGGTGGGATCTGCACGGCACGAGCAGGTGTTGCGACAGGCCTGCGAGCACACCGGCATCCCGGTGCTGGGCGCCATTCCGCGCACCGCCGAATTAGAGCTGCCGACAAGGTATTTGGGTCTGGTCACCGCGGTCGAGTACGGGCGTCGGGCCCGGCTCGCGGTCGAGGCGATGACGGCCCTGATCGCCCGGCATGTCGATTTGGCCGCGGTGATGGCGGTCGCGGCAAGTCGTACCAGCGGCACAGCGTGGGATCCGGTTGCCGCAGTGGGGGAGACGACCGGCCGGCGCCGGGCCACGGTGGCGATGGCCGCCGGGAAGGCCTTCAGTTTCGGCTACGCCGAACACGCGGAGCTGCTGCGCGCCGCCGGCGCCGACGTGGTCGAGTTCGACCCACTGGTCGATACGTTGCCCGACGGCACCGGCGCCGTCCTGTTGCCCGGCGGTTTTCCCGAACAGTTCACGGCCGACCTGTCCGCCAATGACATTGTGCGACAACAGATCGGCGAGCTAGCCGCGGCCGGTGCGCCGGTGCACGCCGAATGTGCGGGGCTGATCTACCTGGCTTCCGAGCTCGACGGGTACCCGATGTGCGGGGTCCTGGGTGGATCGGCGCGGTTCACCCCGCAGCTGAAGTTGGCGTATCGCGACGCGGTCGCGGTGGCCGATTCGGCGCTGTATCCGGCCGGAGCGCGGGTGGTCGGACACGAATTCCACCGGACGGTCATCACCTTCACCGAGAGCTACCAGCCCGCCTGGGTCTACCGGGCCGGCGAAGCGGACGACAACGCGGCGCCGATGCGCGACGGCGTCGTGCACGCCGGCGTACACGCGTCGTACCTGCACACTCACCCAGCCGCCGTTCCGGACGCGGTAGCGCGTTTCGTCGCACGCGCCGCCGGCCCTCTCCCGCAAGCGGGCGGTACCCCCACGCGCCCGGCTTGAGGACCGCGCGGATGCTTTTCACTAGGCTTGCCGCGTGACCGAGAGCCCCTACCTCGTCGGACTGCGGCTGACCGGCAAGAAGGTCGTCGTGGTCGGCGGAGGCACGGTCGCCCAGCGTCGGCTACCCCTGCTCATCTCCAGCGGTGCCGACGTCCACGTGATCTCCCGCAGTGCCACCCCGGCCGTCGAGGCGATGAGCGGAATCACCTTGACGGTGCGCGAATACCGCGACGGTGACCTCGACGGAGCCTGGTACGTGATCGCGGCCACCAATGACGCAGCGGTCAACGCCGCGGTGGTGGCCGAGGCCGACAGCCGGCAAATCTTCTGTGTACGGGCCGACATCGCCATCGAGGGCACCGCGGTGACCCCGGCGTCGTTCGAGTACGCCGGGCTGTCGGTGGGCGTGCTGGCCGGCGGCGAGCACCGCCGGTCGGCAGCGATCCGCTCGGCCATCCGTGAGGCGTTGCAACAGGGCCTGATTACGGCAGAAAGTTCCGACGTCGTGCGCGGCGGGGTGGCTCTGATCGGCGGCGGCCCCGGCGACCCCGAGCTGATCACGGTCCGCGGTCGCCGGCTACTTGCCCAGGCCGACGTCGTGGTCGCGGATCGGCTGGCTCCCCCCGAACTGCTCGCCGAGCTGCCGCCGCATGTCGAAGTCATCGACGCCGCCAAGATTCCGTACGGGCGGGCGATGGCCCAGGACGCGATCAACGACGTCATGATCGAACGGGCCCGCGCCGGGAGCTTCGTGGTCCGGCTCAAGGGCGGCGACCCGTTCGTATTCGCGCGCGGTTATGAGGAAGTCATCGCGTGCGTCGACGCCGGCATTCCGGTCACGGTGGTCCCCGGTGTGACAAGTGCCATAGCGGTACCCGCGCTGGCGGGCGTTCCGGTCACGCACCGGGGCCTCAATCACGAGTTCGTGGTGGTCAGCGGCCATCTGCCGCCCGGGCATCCCGAATCGTTAGTGAATTGGAATGCGCTGGCGGCATTGTCGGGCACCATCGTTTTGCTGATGGCGGTCGAACGCATTGAACTCTTCGTCGACGTGCTGCTCAAAGGCGGCCGACCTGCGGATACACCTGTGCTGGTGGTTCAGCACGGAACGACGCCGGCGCAGCACACGTTGCGGGCCACTCTTGCCGACACGCCGCAGCTGGTTCGGGCTGAAGGGATCAGACCTCCCGCGATCATCGTGATCGGGCCTGTGGCGGCGTTCGGGGTTTAAACGATTCTTAAGATTACTGTAAGGTAACCCGTTATGACGGCCCTCAACGACACAGAGCGTGCGGCCCAAAATTGGACCGCCGCACGCCCCGATCGTCCGGCCCCGGAGCGCACCGAGCGCCCGGCGGAGACCTCTTCCGCGACCGCCACCACCCGCACTAGCAGGTATTACCCGGCGTGGTTGCCCTCTCGCCGCTTCATCGCGGCCGTGATCGCCATCGGCGGCATGCAGCTGCTGGCAACCATGGACAGCACCGTCGCGATCGTCGCGCTTCCTAAGATTCAAAACGAGCTGAGCTTGTCCGACGCCGGCCGTAGCTGGGTGATCACCGCGTATGTGCTCACCTTCGGCGGGCTGATGCTGCTGGGTGGCCGCCTCGGCGACACCATCGGCCGCAAACGCACCTTCATCGTCGGCGTCACGCTGTTCACCATCTCCTCCGTGCTGTGCGCGGTGGCCTGGGACGAGGCGACGTTGGTCATCGCCCGGCTGCTGCAGGGCGTCGGGTCGGCCATCGCGTCACCGACCGGTCTTGCACTGGTAGCCACGACTTTCGCGAAGGGCCCGGCGCGCAACGCGGCGACGGCGGTGTTCGCCGCGATGACCGCGATCGGCTCGGTGATGGGCTTGGTGGTCGGTGGGGCGCTGACCGAGTTTTCGTGGCGGCTCGCGTTCCTGGTCAACGTGCCGATCGGGCTGGTGATGATCTACCTGGCCCGCACCGCGCTGCGCGAGACCAACCGGGAGCGGATGAAGCTCGACGCCACCGGCGCCATGCTGGCCACATTGGCTTGCACCGCTGCGGTTTTCGCCTTCTCGATGGGTCCGGAAAAGGGCTGGGTTTCGCCGACCACCATCGGTTCGGGTGTGGTGGCCGTGGCCGCCGCCATCGCGTTCGCCATCGTGGAGCGCACCGCCGAAAACCCCGTCGTGCCCTTCCAGTTGTTCCGCGACCGCAACCGGCTGGCCACCTTCGCCGCCATCTTGCTCGCCGGTGGCGTGATGTTCAGCCTCACCGTCTGCATCGGCCTGTACGTGCAGGACATCCTGGGCTACAGCGCGCTGCGCGCGGGTGTCGGATTCATCCCGTTCGTCATCGCGATGGGAATCGGCCTCGGTATCTCCTCGCAGCTGGTGTCGCGGTTCTCGCCGCGAGTGCTGACCATCGGCGGCGGCTGGCTGCTGCTGCTCGCCATGATCTACGGCTCGGCCTTCATGCACCGCGGTGTGCCCTACTTCCCGAACCTGGTGCTGCCGATCGTCGTCGGCGGGATCGGCATCGGCATGGTTGTCGTCCCACTGACGCTGGCGGCGATCGCGGGCGTCGGTTTCGACCAGATCGGCCCGGTGTCGGCGATGACGCTGATGCTGCAAAGCCTGGGTGGGCCGCTGGTGCTGGCCGTGATCCAGGCCGTCATCACCTCGCGCACGCTGTATCTGGGCGGCACCACCGGTCCGGTGAAGTTCATGAACGACGCGCAACTGCAGGCGCTCGACCACGGCTACACCTACGGCCTGCTGTGGGTGGCCGGAACGGCCGTGATCGTCGGCTGCGCCGCCCTGTTCATCGGGTACACCCCGGGGCAGGTCGCGCACGCGCAAGAGGTCAAGGAAGCGATCGACGCCGGGGAGCTCTAAGCTCCCGGCCCTGGTCGCTCTCCCCGCCGTCGTCAAACCCGTCGCACGCTAGGCTGGCCCGCTGTGATCACCCGGATGTCCGAGTTGTTCCTGCGCACTTTGCGCGACGATCCCGCCGATGCCGAACTGGCCAGCCACAAGCTGCTGATTCGCGCGGGATACGTCCGGCCTATCGCCCCGGGGCTGTACAGCTGGCTGCCGCTGGGGCTGCGGGTGCTGCGCAACATCGAACGCGTTGTCCGCGAGGAGATGAACGCGATTGGCGGGCAGGAGATCCTGTTCCCCGCGCTGCTGCCGCGCGCGCCGTACGAGACGACGAACCGCTGGACGGAATACGGCGACAGCGTGTTTCGGGTGCAGGACCGCCGCGGCAACGACTACATGCTCGCTCCCACGCACGAAGAGTTTTTCGCCTTGGTCGTCAAGGGTGAGTACAGCTCCTACAAAGACTTTCCGCTCACGCTGTATCAAATCCAGATCAAGTACCGCGACGAGGCGCGGCCGCGAGCCGGGATCATGCGTGGCAGGGAATTCGTCATGAAGGATTCCTATTCCTTCGACATCGACGCCGCCGGCCTCAAGGCCGCCTACCACGCGCACCGCGAGGCGTATCAGCGCATCTTCGATCGGCTGCGGCTTCGCTACGTCATCGTGTCGGCGGTGTCCGGCGCGATGGGCGGCAGCGCCTCCGAAGAGTTCCTGGCCGAGAGCCCCAGCGGGGAGGACACCTTCGTGCGGTGCCTCGAATCGGGTTATGCGGCCAATGTCGAGGCGGTGATCACCGCCCGCCCGGACGCGCTGCCTGTCGACGGGCTGCCGCAGGCGGTGGTGCACGACACCGGCGACACCCCGACCATCGCCAGCCTGGTGGCCTGGGCCAACGAAGCCGGCCTCGGTCGCGACGTCACCGCGGCCGACACGTTGAAAAACGTGCTGCTCAAGGTCCGCCAACCCGGCGGGGAGTGGGAGCTGCTGGCGATCGGGCTGCCCGGCGACCGCGAAGTCGACGACAAGAGGCTGGGCGCGGCACTGGAGCCGGCCGAGTATGCGCTACTCGGCGATGCCGATTTCGCCAAGTATCCGTTTCTGGTCAAGGGTTATATCGGGCCGAAAGCATTGCGGGACAACGATGTTCGCTATCTTGTCGACCCGCGGGTGGTGGACGGCACCAGCTGGATCACCGGCGCCGACGAGCCCGGCCGCCATGTCGTCGGTCTGGTGGCGGGCCGCGACTTCACCGCTGACGGCACCATCGAGGCAGCCGAAGTGCGCGAAGGCGATCCGTCTCCGGACGGCGCCGGCCCGCTGGTCATGGCGCGCGGCATCGAGATCGGCCACATCTTCCAGCTGGGCCGCAAGTACACCGATGCCTTCACCGTCGACGTGCTCGGCGAGGACGGCAAGCCGGTGCGATTGACGATGGGCTCCTACGGGCTCGGGGTGTCGCGGCTGGTCGCCGTCGTCGCCGAGCAACACCATGACGAGCTGGGCTTGCGCTGGCCGGCGGCGATCGCGCCGTTCGACGTGCACCTGGTGATCGCCAACAAAGACGCGCAGGCCCGCGAAGGCGCCACGACGCTGGCCAGCGACCTGGATCGGCTGGGCCTCGAGGTGCTGCTGGACGACCGCCAGGCCTCGCCCGGGGTCAAGTTCAAAGACGCCGAGCTGCTCGGGATGCCCTGGGTCGTCGTGATCGGACGGGGTTGGGCCGACGGTGTCGTGGAGCTGCGCGACCGATTCGGCGGACAGACTCGCGAGCTGGCGGCCGGGGTCTCGCTGGCCACCGACATCGTGGCGGCCATCACCGGCTAGCCTCGGCTACTCGTTGCCGCCGGGGAAGCTGGTCGTGATCGGCCAGGCGCCCAGGATGCGGCTCCATCGGGCGCCCATCACCGCGCTCTGCGTCAGGGCCGTCGAGGCGAACGCACGGTCTTCGGCGGTCTCGGCGTGTTCGGTGACCGCGCGCCATGCCGTCGCGCCGTCGCTTTCCATTCGTACCGCCAGGCGGGCCGCATCGGCCGGGCTGCCCACCAGTAAGGGCAGCTGATAGCCGGCGGCGGCGGGCGGGGCAGTCACCTTGCGGGCGGCCAGCATGGCGATCACGTCGTCGCGACGCTGGCGATGCGTCAGCAGCGCCTCCACCACCAAGTCGTTGACGCTGGGTGGCGACAGCGCGGACACGATGCCGTAGCCGTAGATCGTCGAGTGCTCGACGGCCAGCGCATCGCAGAGCGCAGCGTTGTCGGCATCCTGGCCCGAGGTCATATCGACGGGCCCCCGGGTACCAGCGCGACCGTGTAGGACGCCGTGCACGACGCGGCGATCGAGGCGAGCAGCCCCGCCCGATAGCCCGACTCGGAGGACACCAGCCGCGCGGCGTTGTCGGCCGAGGTGCGCAGCGCGTTGATCACGTCGGACACCGGGGGTGGCGGCGGCGGTGGCCCCGTGGGTGCGGCCGGGCTCTGGCTGGGGCTGGTCGTCTCGCTCGACGAGGTGGTGAGCTTGCCGGCCGCCCGGGAGATCTCCGTGGACAGGGCGCGGGCGTGGGCGCCGCGCTGGTTGGCGACCACCGACAGCGCGGCCGCGATCTGCGGCGCAACGCCGACGGCCGCGGCGGCGGCACCGGCGAGCGCGCTGTCGCGCCTGGCCTGGTCTAACGGCCCCAGCAGCTGTTCGACCGCGGGGGGTTTGGGCGGGGACTCGCCGCAGGCGGATACGACCACCCCGAGCGCAGCAAGAGCAGCACCCCCGGCGAGCACACCCCGCCTGCTGGTGACGGGTACTGCGCTAGGCACAGCAACATCCTGCCACCCGAACCCGGGCGGGCATCATGCCAGGACGCCGACCTACGCGATCACCTCGTCATACGCAATTCCTGGCGTATCGTTAGGGGCTGGTTCTCGCGGAACGGCCGCTATCGCGTTTCACCGGGACGCCGGAAGTCGCCCGAAGATGGATGGGCGGCGACATCAGCCAGATGACCGGACAACTCAAGATGAGGAGCTCGCCGTGACCACCGGGCTACCGTCGCAGACGCAGGTGATCGAGCTACTCGGTAGTGAGTTCGCGCGCGCCGGCTACGAAATCGAAGACGTGGTCATCGATCCCCGGGTGCGTCCGCCCCGGATCACGGTGATCGCCGATGGGGACACCGCTCTCGACTTGGACACCGTCGCGGCGCTGGCGCGTTCGGCGTCGGCTTTGCTGGACGACCTGGACGGCATCGGCGACCGCTACGTTCTCGAAGTCAGCTCACCCGGCGTAGAGCGCCCACTGACCAGCGAGAAGCACTTTCGCCGCGCGCGTGGCCGCAAGGTCGAGCTCGAGTTGTCGGACGGATCGCGATTGACCGGCCGGGTGGGGGAGACCCGCGCCGACGCGGTGGCGCTGGTGGTCCGCGACGGCCGCGACTGGGCGGTGCGCGAGATCCCGCTCGCTGAGATCGCGAAAGCTGTTGTCCAGGTTGAGTTTTCGTCGCCATCCCAAGCCGAGCTGGATTTGGCGGGTGCGGGTGAGTCCCGGAGGACGGAGGCCGGAGCATGAACATCGACATGGCCGCGTTGCACGCCATCGAGGTGGACCGGGGCATCTCGGTCAACGAGCTGCTCGAGACGATCAAGTCGGCGTTGCTGACCGCCTATCGGCACACCCAGGGCCACCAGAACGATGCGCGGATCGAGATCGACCGCAAGACCGGCGTCGTGAAGGTCATGGCCCGCGAGGTGGACGAAGACGGCAACGTCATCAGCGAATGGGACGACACCCCCGAGGGTTTCGGCCGCATCGCCGCGACCACCGCTCGTCAGGTGATGCTGCAGCGCTTCCGCGACGCCGAGAACGAGCGCACCTACGGCGAGTTCTCCACCCGTGAGGGCGAAATCGTCGCCGGCGTTATTCAGCGCGACAGCCGGGCGAACGCCCGTGGTCTGGTCGTCGTCCGGATGGGCAGCGAAACCAAGGCCTCCGAGGGCGTCATCCCGGCGGCCGAACAGGTCCCCGGTGAGAGCTACGAGCACGGCAACCGGGTGCGCTGCTACGTGGTCGGCGTGACGCGGGGTTCGCGCGAGCCGGTGATCACGTTGTCGCGTACCCACCCCAATCTGGTTCGCAAGTTGTTCTCGCTGGAAGTCCCCGAGATCGCCGACGGGTCGGTGGAGATTGTGGCCGTGGCACGTGAGGCGGGCCACCGTTCCAAGATCGCGGTCGCGTCCCGAGTGCCCGGCTTGAACGCCAAAGGCGCCTGTATCGGCCCGATGGGGCAGCGGGTCCGCAACGTGATGAGCGAGCTGTCCGGGGAGAAGATCGACATCATCGACTACGACGAGGACCCGGCCCGCTTCGTCGCCAACGCGTTATCGCCGGCGAAGGTGGTGTCGGTGTCGGTCATCGACGAGGCCGCCCGCGCCGCCCGCGTGGTGGTGCCCGACTTCCAGTTGTCGCTGGCCATCGGCAAGGAGGGGCAGAACGCGCGGCTGGCCGCCCGGCTCACCGGGTGGCGCATCGACATCCGCGGCGATTCGCCCGCTGGTTCCGGGGGGCAGCCGGAGGACCAGCCGGAACACGGTGCCAGCCACCCGATGGCCCACGACCACTAACCCGACCCAACCGCTTCGCGTCTGAGTTAGGGGAAGCCGGTTTTTTGCGGCGTCGCGCGCGATCAGGCGCACACCTCGCGGCGCAGCTACGGGTGGTTCTGACCATCGGTTCCGTGACGCTAGACTGAGCCGTGATCCAGCGCGAGCCTTCGGCCCCCGAAGCTAGAAGGGCGCACAGACACATGGGTAGACCCGTGCGGACGTGTGTCGGGTGCCGAAAGCGAGAGTTGGCCGTCCAATTGCTCCGAGTGGTGGCTGTGCCTACCGGGAACGGCGGATACGCCGTAATCGTTGACACAGCGACCCGCCTGCCGGGGCGGGGTGCCTGGTTGCATCCCGCGTCGCGGTGCGTACACGAGGCGATTCGGCGGCGGGCTTTCACCAAGGCGCTGCGCATCGACCGTCCACCGGACACATCCGCGTTGGTCGAGCACCTACAGGTGCTGGACTCGCCCGGCAACAGAACAGGTAGCGAAGAACATGAGCACACCGTGAAGTCCCGATGACCATGCGTCATAGCTAAACCCGAGGCGCGGCCCACGACTGTCGCCTCATAGACAGGAGATGTAGTGGCAGGTAAGGCCCGCGTACACGAGTTGGCTAAGGAACTCGGTGTTACCAGTAAGGAAGTTCTCGCCCGGCTGAATGATCAGGGCGAATTCGTCAAATCCGCATCGTCGACGGTCGAGGCCCCGGTTGCTCGCCGGTTGCGCGAGTCGTTCGGCGGCAGTAAGCCCGCGGCCGCCGCCAAGAGCGCCGCGAAGAGCCCGGACCGCTCACTCGACAAGGCCCTGGACAAGGCGATTCAAAAGCCCTCCGGTAATGGTGAGGCGACTGCCGCGCCGGCGAAGCCCGCTGACGCCGGCGGAGCGGCTGCCCAAGCTTCCCCGGCCGCGACGGCCGGAGCGCCCGCGGCGCCTGCGCCCAGCCGGCCCGCGCCGTCGCCCGCGGCGCGCCCCTCGGCTCCCGCGCCTGGGCAGCCGCCGACATCCGGCCAGGCGCCCGGCCAACAGGCGCCGCCGCCCGGTGCGACACCCGGACCGCGTCCCGGCCCGATCCCGAAGCCGGCCGCTCGTACCCCGCGCGTCGGCAACAACCCGTTCTCGTCGGCGCAGCCCGTCGACCGCCCGATCCCGCGTCCGCAGGCGCCGCGTCCGGGCGCGCCCCGGCCCGGCGCTCCGCGGCCCGGTGGTGCGTCGCCCGGCAGCATGCCGCCCCGCCCCGGTGGCGGCGGCGGAGGCGGAGGGTTCCGTGGCCCGGCCCGTTCCGGCGGCGGCGGCCCTCGTCCCGGTGGCGGTCGGCCCGGTGGTCCCGGCGGCGGCCGCGACGGCGGCGGTGGTGGTGGTGGTAACTACCGCGGTGGTGGCGGCGTCGGTGCCGCGCCCGGTGGTGGCGGTGGTGGTTTCCAAGGTCGTCCCGGCGGCGGTGGCCGTCCCGGCCAGCGTGGCGGTGCGGCCGGTGCGTTCGGCCGTCCCGGTGGCGCCCCCCGGCGCGGTCGCAAGTCGAAGCGCGCAAAACGCGCCGAGTACGAGAACATGCAGGCTCCGGTTGTGGGTGGCGTGCGGTTGCCGCACGGCAACGGCGAGACCATCCGGCTGGCCCGCGGCGCATCGCTGAGCGACTTCGCCGACAAGATCAACGCCAACCCGGCCTCGCTGGTGCAGGCGTTGTTCAACCTCGGTGAGATGGTCACGGCCACCCAGTCCGTCGGCGACGAGACGCTCGAGCTGCTGGGCAGCGAGATGAACTACGTGGTGCAGGTCGTCAGTCCGGAGGATGAGGACCGTGAGCTGCTGGAGTCGTTCGACCTGACCTACGGCGAGGACGAGGGCGGCGAGGATGATCTGCAGACCCGTCCGCCGGTGGTGACCGTGATGGGTCACGTCGACCACGGTAAAACGCGGTTGCTGGACACCATCCGAAATGCCAGCGTGCGCGAGGGCGAGGCCGGCGGCATCACCCAGCACATCGGCGCCTACCAGGTCGGAGTCGACTTCGAGGGCAGCGAGCGGCTGATCACCTTCATCGACACCCCGGGTCACGAGGCGTTCACCGCCATGCGTGCCCGTGGTGCCAAGGCCACCGACATCGCGATCCTGGTGGTCGCCGCCGACGACGGCGTGATGCCGCAGACGGTGGAGGCCATCAACCACGCGCAGGCGGCCGACGTGCCGATCGTGGTCGCGGTCAACAAGATCGACAAGGAAGGTGCCGACCCGGCCAAGATTCGCGGGCAGCTCACCGAATACGGTTTGGTGGCAGAGGATTTCGGTGGCGACACGATGTTCGTCGACATCTCCGCCAAGCAGGGCACCAACATCGAAGCGCTGGAGGAGGCGGTGCTGCTGACCGCCGATGCCGCCTTGGACCTGCGGGCGAACCCCGACATGGAGGCCCAGGGTGTGGCGATCGAGGCGCACCTGGACCGCGGTCGCGGACCGGTTGCCACCGTGCTGATCCAGCGCGGCACGCTGCGAGTCGGTGACTCTATCGTCGCCGGCGACGCCTATGGCCGGGTCCGACGGATGGTCGACGAGCACGGCGACGACGTTCACGAGGCGCTGCCGTCGCGGCCGGTCCAGGTCATCGGCTTCACGTCGGTGCCCGGAGCCGGTGACAACCTGCTGGTCGTCGACGAGGATCGCATCGCCCGCCAGATCGCCGACCGGCGCAGCGCCCGCAAGCGCAACGCGCTGGCCGCGCGGTCGCGCAAGCGGATCAGCCTGGACGATCTGGATGCCGCGCTGAAGGAAACCAGCCAGCTGAACCTGATCCTCAAGGGCGACAACGCCGGTACCGTCGAGGCGCTGGAAGAGGCCCTGATGGGAATCGAGATCGACGACGAGGTGGAGCTGCGCGTCATCGACCGCGGCGTCGGTGGCATCACCGAGACCAACGTCAACCTGGCGTCGGCCTCCGACGCGGTGATCATCGGCTTCAACGTGCGCGCCGAAGGCAAGGCGACGGAGCTGGCCAATCGCGAAGGCGTGGACATCCGGTACTACTCGGTGATCTACCAGGCCATCGACGAGATCGAGAAGGCCCTGCGCGGCATGCTCAAGCCGATCTACGAGGAGAACGAGCTGGGCCGGGCCGAGATCCGGGCGATCTTCCGGTCCTCCAAGGTCGGCATCATCGCCGGCTGCCTGATCACCTCCGGCATTGTGCGCCGCAACGCCAAGGCGCGGCTGCTGCGCGACAACATCGTGGTGGCCGAAAACCTGACGATCTCCTCGCTGCGCCGGGAGAAGGACGACGTGACCGAGGTCCGCGATGGCTTCGAATGCGGTATGACGCTGACCTATTCCGACATCAAGGAAGGCGACATCATCGAGTCCTTCGAGCTCGTCGAGAAGGAGCGCGCCTGATGGCAGACCCCGCTCGGGCGCGCCGGCTGGCCAAGCGGATCAACACGATCGTCGCTTCGGCGATCGAGTTCGAGATCAAGGATCCGGGGCTGGATGGGGTGACCATCGTTGACGCGAAGGTGACCGCCGACCTGCACGACGCGACGGTGTTCTACACCGTGATGGGGCCGACATTGGACGGCGAGCCGGATTACGAGGCGGCCGCGGCCGCGCTGGACCGGGCCAAGGGCACGTTGCGCACCAAGGTAGGCGCGGGCACTGGCGTGCGCTTCACCCCCACGTTGACCTTCATCCGGGATACGACAACGGACAGCGTGCAGCGGATGGACGAGCTGCTGGCGCGTGCGCGTGCCGCCGACGCCGACGTGGCGCGGGTTCGGGTGGGGGCCAAGCCGGCCGGGGAGGCCGATCCCTACCGTGAGAGCGGGTCTGCAACGGGGGCGGCGAACGGGTTCGATGCTGTGGGGGTACCACCCGCTTGCGGGGGAGGTGCCGGTGACGACCATCGACCCGAAGACTGACTTGGCCCGCGCCCCGATC
Source organism: Mycobacterium sp. IDUB_19 (assembly GCF_055419445.1). Lineage (NCBI taxonomy): Bacteria > Bacillati > Actinomycetota > Actinomycetes > Mycobacteriales > Mycobacteriaceae > Mycobacterium > Mycobacterium sp. IDUB_19. Next base: position 116,692 of record NZ_JBVAXR010000003.1, read on the forward strand.
GCGGGGTCGCGGGTGGACGCATTCGGTGCCGCCGAGTTGCTTTCGGCGGCAACGACAATCGGGGTGATCTGCCACGTTCACCCCGACGCCGACACGATCGGCGCGGGGCTGGCCCTGGCCACGGTGCTCGATAGAAGCGACAAGCAGGTAGAGGTGAGTTTCGCCACACCCGCGACACTGCCGGAGTCGCTGCGGTCGCTGCCCGGCTGCCATCTGCTGGTAGCTCCCGACGCGATGCGCCGCGATGTCGATCTGGTTGTGACGGTGGATGTTCCGAGCGCCAAACGGCTCGGCGCGCTGGGCGAGTTGACTGGCCCGGGCCAGCCGCTGTTGGTGATCGATCACCACGCCTCCAACGACTTGTTCGGAACCGCGAACTTCGTCGACCCGTCGGCGGACTCCACCACGCTGTTGGTGGCCGAACTGCTCGACGCGTGGGGCAAGCCGATCGATCGCGACGTCGCGCACTGCATCTACGCCGGGCTGACCACCGACACCGGCTCGTTCCGCTGGGCCAGCGCCCGCGCGTTCCGGCTGGCGGCGCGGTTGGTCGAGACCGGTGTGGACAACGCCAAGGTCAGCCGAACGCTGATGGATACGCATCCGTTCGTGTGGCTACCGCTGTTGTCGCGGGTGCTCGGCTCGGCGCAGCTGCTGCCGGACGCGGCCGGCGGGCGCGGGCTGGTCTATGCGGTCGTCGACAACCACGACTGGACCAACTCACGTCCGGAGGAAGTCGAGAGCATCGTCGACATCGTGCGCACCACGCAGCAGGCCGAAGTGGCCGCGGTGTTCAAAGAGGTTGATCCGCAACAGTGGTCGGTCTCGATGCGGGCCAAGACGGATGTGGATCTGGCCGCGGTCGCGTCGGTGTTCGGTGGCGGCGGCCACCGGCTCGCCGCCGGCTATTCGACCGCCGGGTCGATCGACGACGTCGTGGCCTCGCTGCGAACGGCGCTTGGTTAGGGCGGGTTTAGAACGCCCAGCTTCCCACGGACTGCAGGACGAACCCGTGGTCCCCGCTGGTGGTATCCAGGCAGGCAATGAGGTTGTCGGCGCCGACTGCGCAGGTGACGTTGAGGTAGGACAGTTTCTGCCCCGCGGGCAACGCCTTGCCGCCGTACGGCAATGCGGCCGGATTGCCACCGCAGCCGCCATAGGACATCCGGCTCAATTCGTAGCCGGGACCCTTGAAATTCACCGAGCCCTCCACGCAATCGCCCGGTTTCGGGTGGCCGCCACCGGGAAAGGGAATGTCGTCCATTCCGGGCACTTCGCCATTGCACTTAATATCTTGTGAGGGTTGTGTCACGGGTGCCGGGCCGCCATAGAAATCGCACACCACCGAGTTCGGGGCCGAGAAAATTATCCGGGGCGCGTTTCCCGGCAACGACGTCGTGATATACCCCTCGGCCGGAACGGCGGTGAATCCGTCGAGATTAGGAAAGCGCGGTGGCGGCAGCGCGGCCGCGTGCTGCCCGGACGCGATCGCGGATGCGATTAGCACGGTCAGGACGCCGAGAACCCGCATTATGAGGTCGACGACAATGCGCATCGATTCCTCCTGCTCTGGGAGAATAATTTCGGGTCGCTGTTGGGATCGTATGGGCTATTGCCCCGGCTGGCGATCAAAAGTTTCGCGGCACAGGCCAACGGCATATAAAACGAATAGCGGCGATGCCCGGACGTGGGCCGACTATTTCCTGGTGCCCGAAGCACGTCAATTCTGCCAGGGCACCGACTGCCGTTAGCGGACTTGGGCCCGGCCGCGTTGCAGTACCGCCTCGCGGTTGGCGGCGATGTCGTCGCCGGTGGTCCGGAACTGCCTGGCCGCCATGGCTTCCAGCCACAGGCCCTCGCTGGTCTGCGACTCGTCGATGCGGTGGTAGGAGGCCAGCAGGGCGCGGACCGCGTTCTGGTTGTTGCCGACGATCGACGCGGCCACCTGGCGTGCGGTCGCCAGCAGCTGGTCGTGTGGCACCACTTCGGTCGCCAGCCCGGCCCGCAGCGCGTCGGCGGCCGACAGGTAGTCCCCGGTGAGGCTCATACGCCGGGCCAGGCCGATGCCCACCTTCTGCGGTAGCCGCACGCTGAGGCCCCAAGTGGGCAGCAGGCCCACCCGGGCGTGGGTGTCGGCGAAGCGGGCCTGCTCCGAGGCGATCACGATGTCGCAATACAGGACCAGCTCCAGCCCGCCGGTGACCGCGGCGCCGTTGATCGCGCCGATCACCGGCTTGGTCATCGACGGCCACCGCGGCGAGATGTCCGGAAGCGCCGAGGAATCACCCAGTTCTCTGAGATCGAGTCCGGCGCAAAACACCGGGTCGGCGCCGGTGAGGATGACCACGTCGACGTCGTCGTCGGTTTCGGCCTCGCTCAGTGCCCCGAAGAACCGATCCCGCAGCGCCGAGGACAGCGCATTGCGCGATTGCGGCCGGTTGAGGGTCAGGGTGCGCACCCGCTCGTCGGTGCTGATCAGCAGGATGTCGTCGGTCATGGCATCACCGTAGAGGGTCGCCCGGTGCGCCTATCGTTGAGGGATGTGCCGGAATATCACCGAACTGCGCGGTTTGCAGCCAGCGGCCACGGCTGAGGAGATCGCCGCGGCCGCGCGCCAGTACGTGCGCAAAGTCAGCGGCATCACGCACCCGACCCGTCTGCCCGGCGCAAGCGCCTCGGCTTTCGAGGCCGCCGTCGCCGAGGTCACCCAGACGACGACACGCTTGCTGAAGTCCCTGCCACCGCGCCGGCAACCGCCGAAGACCGTCCCGCCGTTGCGCCGACCCGAAGTCGTGGCCCGCCTCTCAGCAACGAAATGACGCTCACCGCAACGACGCCGGCGCTCAAGGAGTGGAGCGCGGCCGTGCATGCACTGTTGCACGGTCGGCAGTACGTGCTGTTGCGCAAGGGCGGTATCGGGGAGAAGCGGTTTGAAGTGGCATCGCCGGAGTTCTTGCTGTTCCCGACGGTTGCGCACAGCCACGAAGAGCGGGTCCGGCCCGAGCATCGCGACCTGCTGGCCGCTGCGGCGGCCGACAGCACCGACGCTGAGCTGGTGATCAGGGCGGCAGCGAAAGTGGTTGCTGCACTGGCGGTTAACCGGCCTGAGCAGCTCGGGGAAATCGAGGACCTGCACATCTGGACCGCTGAGTCGGTGCGCGCCGACCGGCTGGATTTCCGGCCCAAGCACAAACTCGCCGCGCTGGTGGTGTCCGTGGTTCCGCTGACCGAGCCGATACACCTGACCCGGACCCCGGAGTACGGGGGTTGCACCAGTTGGGTGCAGCTGCCCGCCCGTCCGGCGTTGGGGGCGCCGATCCACGACGACGCCGTGCTAGCCGGGGTTGCCGCCCGGGTCCGCGACGCCGTGGGCTGACAGGTCGAGCGGGCCGACCGGAAGCAACAGCCGGGAGCGCCCGTAGGCGATGGCGTGGGCGGCCGGCTTCGATTGCCGGGCCGTCAGAGTCGGTTCGTCGCTGCCCAGGTTGCGCGCGTAGCGCGGGAACCAGCTGCCGGAGATGAGCAGGCGGATGCGTGAGCCGGCCCGGAAGCGGTGCGCGATCGCGTCGAGTTCGATGCTGACGGTTTTCGCCTTGGCGCTCAGCCGCCGATAGCCGTCGCTGACGTTTCGCGACTTGCCCTTGGCCCCGATATCGCTGACCTCGCTGACCCGAACGAACAGGTCGACGTTCGGATTGTCCGAGCTGTGCGCCAGCTCGACGACCGGGCTTCCGTACACGCACAGATCGTGCAGCAAAGTCGCACTGTCGAAGGTCAGCACGTCATCGCGCAGTGCGAGGCGACTGTCGTCGCGGTAACCGCCGGTCGGGGACAGCAGCGGACCGCCGGTGGTCGGTGTCGGGTTGGCGGGGGCGTAGCGGAAGGTCGCCGGCGGCAGTCCCTTCAGGTCCTTGGGCGACGTGTAGTCCAGGTAGCGGCCGGGCCGCAGGTACAGCGCGCGCTGCGAGGTGACGGGCGGCCAGTCGGGCAGGTTGCGCCAGCCCTGGCCGGTGACGCAGACGCGGACCCTGCTGGGGCGGCGCAGCTCCGCGGTGCCCGCCAGATGGGTGTCCAGCCAGTCCACGGTCTCGCGCGCGTTGGTGGCCAGTCCCTTGCTGAGCATCTGGGCGTGGGTCCAGGGCCCGACCGTGAGCGCGACGTCCACCCCCCGGCGGCGCAGGTGCGCGTATTGCTGCAGCGTCTGGCGCAGAAAGATGTCTTGCCAGCCACCCATCAGCAAGACCGGCACCTGGACGCGGTCCAGCGCGGCGTCGCACCGCAATCGCTCCCAGAACGCGTCATCTCGATCGCGGTGTTCCACCCAGGATTCGAACCACGGCGCACCGGTGCCGAGCAGTGCCCGCGCCGACTCACCGAACGGCACCCCGGCGGCCGCCTCGGCCACCTTGCGGGGAGCCAGCAGCTGGCGGATTCCGGCCCGGACGCGGACGGGGTCTTCCTGGTGGGACACCATGTCGCTCCACCCGAGAAAGTCGGTCGTGAACGAGCCGGTATCCCAGACCGCGGCGTGGAAATCGTGTGGGCCCACGGCGATGATGGCGGCGGCCAGCTCCGGTGGCGGATCCTGCAGCAACGCCCATTGGGTGAAACCCAGATACGACAGGCCGATGGTCGCGAACCGGCCGGTGAACCACGGCTGCTCGACCAACCATGCGGCAGTGTCGGCGCCGTCGGTGGCTTCGTTGGCCATCGGCTCGAAAATGCCGGCAGATCCGAACGTCCCGCGCACGCTCTGCATCACGACGTGGTAGCCGCGCGCCGCATACGGCCTGGCGAATACCAGCGAAAACGGAAATCCGCGCCCGTAGGGCCCGCGCACCAGCACGGTGCCCGCGGGGCTGGAGGTGGTCGGTGCGTAGTGATCGGCCACCAGCGCCACCCCGTCGCGCATCGGGACCTCAACCCGGTTCACGGTGTAGCCGCTGGTGGCCGGGCGCAGACCCAACAGCCGGCCCAGGGCGTTGCTACCGGCCTGGGTCAGGGTGTGCAGCGCGGGTTCGGCGGGTCGAGTCGATGTCATGCTCACGTCCCCAGGTTAAGGCCGGCCGGCAACGGTCATTTGCGCCGACGCGAATTCATTTCGGCCACAAAAGATCGTGCGCACCGGCGCCGATCACCGCGGCCGGGCTAGAACTTGTAGTAGGGCGCGAGGTCGTTGGCCCGCTGCAGGTTGGTGGACGGGCAGTCGACCTCGGGGTTGGAGTAGACCGTCGAGTAGTACAGCGCCTGTTGCAGCACGCCGTAGCTGGTTTTGAACGCCACCATGCAGGAGAAGAACCAGTAGCTGTTGTGGTAGGTCGGCTTCAGCACCCAGTACGTCGCCGCGCGGTGTCCCTGGATCGTGGTCTCGAGGGCGTCGGGGGGCAGGGACTGCTCGTAGGTACGCCAGATGATGGGTTCGACGGCCACCTGATAGTTACCCGCGTCGAGTTTGCAGCGCAGACCGTCCTCGTGCTCGGGAGGCGTGAACGCCAAACCGAGCCGCTGCAGGGCGTCGATCGGGATGTCTTCGCACGCGTCGAAGGGCCGCGGGTCGGTGGTGGCGATGATGGGACTCTTCATCGTCGTTTCCATCGGCTGCCCCGTCGACCGCAGCTCGACGGTCTTGGCGCCTCCGGTCGGTTCGGGCGGGGCGCTCTGCCAGCCCACCGTGCTTCCGATGACCGCTGTCATCACCGCACCGAACGCCCCGAGCAGGCGCACCTTGGTGAACATGACACCCCCCTACCGTCGGCCGTCCCTTTTGCGGGGAGTTTACAAGTCACGTGCGCGAGGTCACAGCCAATCCTGAACTTGTTCTAACCGGGAGGCGACGACCGCCCGAAAGTCCCCAGCGGAACCCGGGTCGGCGCGCCGGGTCGTTAGGCTGGTTACTCGTGGTTACGCGTGACTCGACAAACGGGGGACAGCCGACACTGTGGGCGGTCTCCGATCTGCACACGGGTCACATGGGCAACAAGCCGGTCACCGAATCGCTGCACCCGTCGTCGCCGGACGACTGGCTGATCGTCGCCGGCGACGTGGCCGAACGCACCGACGAGATCCGTTGGGCCCTTGACCTGCTGCGACGCCGGTTCGCCAAGGTGATCTGGGTGCCGGGCAACCACGAGTTGTGGACCACCAACCGCGATCCCAACCAGGTCTTCGGCAAGGCTCGCTACGACTACCTGGTCAACATGTGCGACGAGATGGGCGTGGTCACGCCGGAACATCCCTTCCCGGTGTGGACCGAACGCGGCGGCCCGGCCACGATCGTGCCGATGTTTCTGCTCTACGACTACACCTTCTTGCCAGATGGGGCGCGGAGCAAAGCCGAAGGCCTGGAAATCGCCCGCCAGCGCAACGTGGTGGCGACGGACGAATTCCTGCTCTCATCGGAGCCGTACCCCACCCGCGACGCCTGGTGTCGCGAGCGGGTGGACATCACCCGCGCCCGCCTGGAACAACTCGACTGGATGACGCCGACCGTCCTCGTCAACCATTTCCCGCTGGTGCGCGAGCCCTGCGACGCGTTGTTCTACCCGGAATTCTCGCTGTGGTGCGGCACCACCAAGACCGCCGACTGGCACACCCGCTACAACGCCATCTGCTCGGTCTACGGCCACTTACACATTCCACGGACCACCTGGTACGACGACGTGCGCTTCGAGGAAGTCTCGGTGGGTTACCCGCGGGAGTGGCGGCGCCGCAAGCCGCCCAGCTGGCTGCGCCAGGTGTTGCCCGACCCGCAGTACGCGCCCGGCGACCTCAACGACTTCGGTGGTCACTTCGAGATCACCCCCGAAATGAAGGCGCAGGCCGCGCAGTTCCGGGACCGGTTGCGGCAGCGGCAGTCGCGATGACCGCAGACACCCTCGTGTCGTCGGTGTTGCCGGCGACCGACGATATGGCGTATTCGGAGGTGTACTCCGACCCGCCGGGTCTGGCCCCGTTGCCCGAAGAAGAGTCACTGATCGCAAAGTCGGTTGCTAAGCGGCGCAACGAGTTCATCACCGTGCGGTACTGCGCCCGGATCGCGCTGGGTGAGCTGGGCGTGGCGCCGGTGCCGATCCTCAAGGGCGACAAGGGAGAACCCTGCTGGCCCGAAGGCGTGGTCGGTAGCCTCACGCACTGCACCGGGTATCGCGGTGCGGTGGTGGCGCGCAGTGCCGCGGTGCGTTCGGTGGGCATCGACGCCGAACCGCACGATGTGCTGCCGAACGGCGTGCTGGACGCGATCAGCCTGCCCCAGGAGCGCACCGAAATGCCGCAGGCAATGCCGCCAGCTCTGCACTGGGACCGAATCCTGTTCTGCGCCAAGGAAGCAACGTATAAGGCGTGGTTTCCGCTGACCAAGAGATGGCTGGGTTTTGAAGACGCCCACATCAGCTTCGAGGCCGACGGCCCGGCGGCCGGCACCTTCGTCTCGCGGATCCTGATCGACGCCGGGGCGCTGTCGGGTCCGCCGCTGACCGCGCTGCGGGGCCGCTGGTCGGTCGACCGCGGGCTCGTGCTGACCGCGATCGTCCTATGACCGAAAGCCCCACCGGCCCGGGGTTAGTCGTCGTCGACAAGCCGGCCGGAATGACCAGCCACGACGTCGTGGGGCGCTGCCGCCGAATCTTTTCCACCCGACGGGTGGGCCATGCGGGCACGCTCGACCCGATGGCCACCGGCGTGCTGGTGATCGGAATCGACCGCGCCACCAAGATCCTCGGCCTGTTGACGGCGTCGGAGAAGTCGTATGCCGCCACCATCCGGCTGGGCCAGACCACCTCCACCGAGGACGCCGAAGGCGAACTGCTGCATAGCATCTCGGCTGAAAATGTCACTGACGAGGCGATCGCCGCCGCGGTCGCCGGGCTGCGCGGCGATATCGAACAGGTGCCGTCGGCCGTCAGCGCGATCAAGGTCGGTGGCCGTCGGGCGTATCAACTGGTTCGCGAGGGCGAGGCCGTCGAGCTCAAGGCCCGCCCGGTGCGCATCGACCGGTTCGAAGTGTCGGCGACGCGGCGTTCGGGCGGCGGCCAGGGCCTCATCGACCTCGACGTCGACGTCGACTGTTCGTCGGGAACCTACATTCGCGCGCTGGCCCGCGACCTCGGGTCCGCGCTCGGGGTGGGCGGGCATCTGACGTCGTTGCGGCGCACCCGCGTCGGTCGCTTCGGGCTCGATACGGCACGCACACTCGACGAACTGGCCGACCAACCGCGACTGAGCTGGACGCTGGACGACGCGTGTCTGCTGATGTTCCCGCGCCGCGACCTGAGCGCCGAGGAGGTCGACGCGACCAGCAACGGCCGGTCCTTGTCGCCGGCGGGTATCGACGGCGTCTATGCCGCCAGCGACGGCGACGGCCGAGTGATCGCGCTGCTGCGCGACGAGGGTTCGCGGACCAAGTCGGTGGTGGTGATCCGCCCCGCGACGCTCTAACGGGTCCCGGCCGAGCGGTTGGTAGGGCGGCGTTGCACACTGGGATGACCAGGCGGCCCACCGTTCGAAAGGGGCAGGAATGTCCAACAAGGTTTATGTCATCGGCGTTGGCATGACGAAGTTCGAGAAGCCGGGCCGCCGCGAGGGCTGGGACTACCCGGACATGGCTCGCGAGTCGGGGACCAACGCGCTACAGGACGCCGGCATCGACTACGGCGAGATCGAGCAGGGCTACGTCGGCTACGTCTACGGCGAGTCGACCGCGGGGCAGCGGGCGCTCTACGAATTGGGCTTGACCGGCATTCCGGTCGTCAACGTCAACAACAACTGTTCGACCGGCTCCACCGCGCTGTTCTTGGCGGCGCAGGCGATTCGCGGCGGGTTGGCTGACTGCACCATCGCGCTCGGGTTCGAGAAGATGAAGCCCGGATCGCTGGCGACAACCTACGAAGACCGCACCAATCCGATGGACAAGCACGTCAAGGCGATGGCCGAGATCAGCGAGTTCGCCTTCCCGGCGGCGCCGTGGATGTTCGGCGCGGCGGGCCGCGAGCACATGGTGCAATACGGCAGCACCGCTGAGCACTTCGCCAAGATCGGCTACAAGAATCACAAGCATTCCGTGAACAACCCGTTCGCGCAGTTTCAGGACGAGTACACCCTTGAGGACATCCTGGCGGCGAAGATGATCTACGACCCGCTGACCAAGCTGCAGTGCTCGCCGACGTCGGACGGCTCGGGCGCGGCGATCCTGGCCTCGGAGGGTTTCGTCGATCGCCACGGGCTGGCCAGTCAGGCGGTGGAGATCGTCGGTCAGGCGATGACCACCGACTTCAAGTCCACCTTCGACGGCAGCGCCAAGAACATCATCGGTTATGACATGAATGTGCAAGCGGCGCAACGGGTTTACGACCAGTCCGGTCTGGGTCCGGAGGACTTCCAGGTGATCGAGCTGCACGACTGCTTCTCGGCCAACGAGCTGCTGCTCTACGAAGCCCTCGGCCTGTGCGCTGCGGGTGAGGCGCCCAAGCTGATCGACAACGGCGACACCACCTACGGCGGACGCTGGGTGGTCAACCCGTCCGGCGGCCTGATCTCCAAGGGTCATCCGCTGGGCGCGACCGGGCTGGCGCAGTGCGCGGAACTCAACTGGCAGTTGCGCGGCAAGGCCGACAAACGTCAGGTCGACAACGTCACCGCCGCACTGCAACACAACATCGGACTGGGCGGGGCCGCCGTCGTCACCGCGTATCAGCGGGCCGAGCGCTGAGCGGCGCGCGGCCGGGGGGAACACGATGATCGAGTGGTCCGACACCGATCTGATGATGCGGGATGCCGTTCGTCAGTTCGTGGACAAGGAGATCCGCCCACATCTGGATGAACTGGAAACCGGTGCGCTGTCGCCGTATCCGATCGCCCGTAAGTTCTTCAGCCAGTTCGGCCTGGACGCCATGGCCGCCGAGTCGGTCAAGAAGATGCTGGACCGCGAGCGTGCCAAGCGCAACGGTGAACCCAACGGCGAAAAGCGGGACGGCGCAGACGATTCCGGCGGCATAGGCGGCCAGCAATCGATGGTCGCGGTACTGGTTTCCGAAATCGCCCGGGTCAGCATCGGATTGCTCAGCACGGCATCGGTCAGCCTCGGCCTGGGCGCGGCGACCATCATGAGTCGCGGCACGCTGGCCCAGAAAGAACGCTGGCTGCCCGAGCTGATGACGCTGGAAAAGATTGCGGCGTGGGCGATTACCGAGCCGGACTCCGGGTCGGACGCGTTCGGAGGCATGAAGACCTACGTCAAGCGCGACGGCGAGGACTACATCCTCAACGGGCAGAAGACATTCATCACCAACGGCCCCTGCGCCGACGTCCTGGTCGTGTACGCGAAGCTGGACGAAGGCGACGCTTCCGTGGACAAACGGAACCGGCCGGTGCTGGTTTTCGTGCTCGATGCGGGGATGGAAGGCCTCACCCAGGGCAAGCCCTTCAAGAAGATGGGAATGATGTCCTCGCCGACGGGTGAGTTGTTCTTCGACAACGTGCGGCTGAGCCCGGACCGGTTGCTCGGCGAGAGTGAACAGCACGCCAGCGGCGACGGCCGCGACAGCGCCCGCGACAATTTCGCCGCCGAGCGGATCGGGATCGCGATGATGGCGTTGGGCATCATCGACGAATGCCACCGGCTGTGTGTGGACTACGCGAAGAATCGCACGTTGTGGGGCAAGAACATTGGGCAGTTCCAGCTGATCCAGCTCAAGCTGGCGAAGATGGAAATCGCCCGGATGAACGTGCAGAACATGGTCTTCATGACCATCGAGCGCCAGCAGGCCGGTAAACCGCTGACGCTGGCCGAGGCGTCGGCCGTCAAGCTGTACTCGTCGGAGACGGCCACCGAGGTGGCGATGGAGGCCGTGCAGTTGTTCGGCGGCAACGGCTATATGGCCGAATACCGGGTCGAGCAGCTTGCCCGCGATGCGAAATCACTGATGATTTACGCCGGCAGTAACGAGGTCCAGGTCACCCACATCGCCAAGGGATTATTGGCGAACTGACGGCCCGGCCCGCGAAAAATCAGGGCACGACCCAGACTGCCCGGGCGGCCGGACTGCCCAGATCGACGGTGTTCTGAGCGCCGTCGACCGATTCGATCTCGATCGAGATCATGCCCGCGAATTCGCGCCGGGTCAGCACCCGTACCCGCGAGTCGAGATTGATTCCGACGCTGGCGAAATAGCGCAGCATCTCGGGGTCCTTGTCGGAGATTCGGGCCACGGTGACGGTCTCGTCCTCGCCGCATGCCCACAGCTGGCGGGCCGGCGGGGCGGGCACTTGCCCGTCGGAGGCGGGGATGGGGTCACCGTGCGGATCGCGCTGCGGGAATCCCAGCTTGGCGTCGATGCGGGCGACCAGACGATCCGAGACCGCATGCTCGAGCACTTCGGCCTCGTCGTGCACCTCGTCCCAGCCGTAGCCGAGCTCATTGACCAGGAAGGTCTCCAGCAGCCGGTGCCGGCGCACCACCTCCAGCGCCGCACGCCGGCCCGCTTCGGTCAGGGTCACCGCGCCGTACTTCGCGTGGTCGACCAGTCCCTGCTCGGCGAGTTTGCGGATCGACTCCGAGGCCGTGCTGGCCGATACCCCGATCCGGTCGGCCAGCATCTTGGTGCTGACCTTCTCCACCGACCATTCCTGGGCATTCCAGATGACCTTGAGATAGTCCTGGCCAACCGCGGTGAGACCGCCAGCCTCGTCGTCAGCCCTCACAACCCGAAAGTCTAGGCATCCACGTCTGGTCTGGCGTGCTGACCGGCTCACTGGGCGTCGTCGTGCCGAAATGCCCACGCCGGTTCGGCGGAATCGGGATCCTTCGGCGCGTCGGGCCACCGTGCACCGTAGGCTTGCGATCGTGCAGCGGTGGCGCGGCCAAGACGAGATCCCCACTGACTGGGGCCGATGCGTGCTCACGATCGGGGTGTTCGACGGTGTGCACCGCGGTCATGCCGAATTGATTGCGCACGCGGTGAAAGCCGGCCGGGCGCGCAACGTGCCGGCCGTGATGATGACCTTCGATCCGCATCCGATGGAAGTGGTCTATCCGGGCAGCCACCCCGCACAGCTGACCACCTTGACGCGCCGCGCCGAGCTTGTCGAAGAACTGGGTATCGACGTCTTCCTGGTGATGCCGTTCACCACGGACTTCATGAAGCTCACCCCGGAGCGTTACGTGCACGAGCTGCTGGTGGAGGACCTGCACGTCGTCGAGGTCGTGGTGGGGGAGAACTTCACCTTCGGCAAGAAGGCGCTCGGCACCGTCGACACCCTGCGCAAGGCCGGCGACCGGTTCGGATTCGCGGTGGAGTCGATGTCGCTGCTGTCCGAGCACCACAGCAACGAGACCGTGACGTTCTCGTCCACCTACATCCGCTCCTGCGTGGACGCCGGCGACATGGTGGCCGCGACCGAGGCGCTGGGCCGTCCGCACCGCGTCGAAGGCGTCGTGGTCCGCGGTCACGGGCGCGGCGCCGAGTTGGGCTTTCCCACCGCGAACGTCGCACCGCCGATGTACTCGGCCATCCCGGCCGACGGCGTCTACGCCGCCTGGTTCACCGTGCTTGGGCACGGACCGGTGACGGGCACCGTCATCCCGGGTGAGCGCTACCAGGCCGCCGTCTCCGTCGGCACCAACCCGACCTTCTCAGGACGCACCCGCACCGTCGAAGCATTCGTCCTCGACACCACCGCTGACCTGTACGGACAGCATGTCGCCCTGGACTTCGTCACCCGCATCCGCGGACAGCACAAGTTCGATTCGGTGAAGGAACTGGTGGCCGAGATCGGCGTCGACACCGAACGAACGCGCACCCTGCTGTCGGACTGACGCGCGCCTGACCCCGCATCCGACGATTCGGGGCGGGCACCTCTTGGCTGCTAAACTGCCGGACGACATCGGCGCGTGCTGCGGTTCGCGGTGGCCGTGCCAAGAAAATCGAACGTTCGCGGACCCATTGATGGAGATATTTCGTGGCGCTTACTGCCGAGCAGAAAAAAGAAATTCTGGGCCAATACGGCTTGCATGACACCGACACCGGATCGCCGGAGGCGCAGATCGCGCTGCTGACCAAGCGGATCGCCGACCTCACCGAGCACCTCAAGGTGCACAAGCACGACCACCACTCGCGGCGCGGTTTGCTGCTGCTGGTGGGACGCCGGCGCCGGCTGATCAAGTACATCTCGCAGATCGACGTCGAGCGTTACCGCTCGCTGATCGATCGGCTGGGCCTGCGTCGCTGACGCGGAGCCAATCCCACGCCATTCCCGCGGGCCGAGTTGGCCCATGTAGAGTGGGAGCGTTCTGGGCCTGTCTGGCCCGAGCAAACGGTGCGGTCCACGCAGATCCGCGTGTTCCGTTCCAGCGTGTCACGACGGGAGTAGCCCAGTCTGTATCGGGCGGTCTTCGGTAGTGGCTGCCGGGCTCCCTGGATCTGGGGCAGGTCGGCCGCTTCGATCGATGGCCGTAGCCGCATTCAGACTCCATGTTTCTCAGGGCAGCTCTCAGGGGTGGCTCGCGGGTCCGTCCGGGCCGGTGAGCTGGCCCGGACCCCTCCGGGTTGCGTGTGACCACGCGAAAAAGCTGAATAACCCAGAGAGGCTGTACGGACACCTATGTCTGTAGCTCAAATTGATGAGGGCGTGTTCGAGACGACCGCCACAATCGACAACGGGACCTTTGGTACCCGGACCATTCGTTTCGAGACCGGCCGGCTGGCCCAGCAGGCCGCCGGTGCCGTCGTGGCCTACCTCGACGACGAGAACATGCTGCTGTCGGCGACCACCGCCAGCAAGTCGCCCAAGGAACATTTCGACTTCTTCCCGCTGACCATCGACGTCGAGGAGCGGATGTATGCAGCGGGCCGCATCCCCGGCTCGTTCTTCCGTCGCGAGGGCCGGCCATCCACCGACGCGATCCTGACATGCCGGCTCATCGACCGCCCGTTGCGCCCGACGTTCGTTTCCGGTCTGCGCAACGAGATCCAGGTCGTGGTGACGATCCTGAGCCTGGACCCCAACGACCTGTACGACGTGTTGGCGATCAACGCCGCGTCGGCGTCCACCCAGATCTCCGGCCTGCCGTTCTCCGGCCCGGTCGGCGGTGTGCGGGTGGCGCTGATCGACGGCACCTGGGTCGCGTTCCCGACCGTCGAGCAGCTCGAGCGCGCCGTGTTCGACATGGTCGTGGCCGGCCGGGTCGTGCATGACGGCGACGTCGCCATCATGATGGTCGAGGCGGAGGCCACTGACAAGGTCATCGAGCTCGTCGAGGGCGGCGCCCAGGCGCCGACGGAAACGGTTGTGGCCGAAGGCCTGGAGGCCGCCAAGCCGTTCATCGCCGCACTGTGCACCGCTCAGCAGGAGTTGGCCGACGCGGCCGCCAAGCCCATCGGTGATTACCCGGTGTTCCCGGACTACGCCGAGGACGTCTACTACTCGGTCGCCTCGGTGGCCACCGACGAGTTGGCCAAGGCGCTGACCATCGGCGGCAAGGCCGAGCGCGACGCGCGCACCGACGAGCTCAAGGCCGAGGTGTCGGCGCGGCTCGCCGAGACCTACGAGGGTCGGGAGAAAGAGGTCAGTGCCGCGTTCCGCTCGCTGACCAAGAAGCTGGTCCGCCAGCGCATCCTGACCGATCACTTCCGCATCGACGGCCGCGGCATCACCGACATCCGCGCGCTGTCGGCCGAGGTCGCCGTGGTTCCGCGCGCACACGGCAGCGCGCTGTTCGAGCGCGGCGAGACCCAGATCCTGGGTGTCACCACGCTGGACATGGTCAAGATGGCCCAGCAGATCGACTCGCTGGGGCCGGAAACCTCCAAGCGGTACATGCACCACTACAACTTCCCGCCGTTCTCCACCGGCGAGACCGGCCGGGTCGGTTCGCCCAAGCGGCGTGAGGTCGGGCACGGCGCGCTGGCCGAGCGGGCCCTGATGCCGGTGCTGCCCGGCGTCGAAGAGTTCCCGTATGCCATCCGGCAGGTGTCCGAGGCGCTGAGCTCCAACGGCTCGACCTCGATGGGGTCGGTGTGTGCGTCCACGCTGTCGCTGCTCAACGCCGGTGTGCCGCTGAAGGCGCCGGTCGCGGGCATCGCGATGGGCCTGGTCTCCGACGACGTCGAGGTCGACGGCAAGACCGAGCGTCGCTTCGTCACCCTCACCGACATCCTGGGCGCCGAGGACGCCTTCGGCGACATGGACTTCAAGTGCGCCGGCACCAAGGACATCGTCACCGCGCTGCAGCTGGACACCAAGCTCGACGGAATCCCGTCGCAGGTGCTCGCGGGTGCGCTGGCGCAGGCCAAGGATGCGCGCCTGACCATCCTCGAGGTGATGGCCGAGGCGATCGACGAGCCCGACCAGATGAGCCCCTACGCGCCGGTGGTGACCACCATCAAGGTTCCGGTCGACAAGATCGGTGAGGTCATCGGCCCCAAGGGCAAGATGATCAATTCAATCACCGAGGAGACCGGCGCACAGATCTCCATCGAGGACGACGGCACCGTGTACGTCGGTGCCACCAACGGCCCCTCGGCGCAGGCCGCGATCGACAGGATCAACGCCATTGCCAACCCGCAGCTGCCGACGGTCGGCGAGCGATTCCTCGGAACCGTGGTCAAGACAACGGATTTCGGCGCGTTCGTGTCGCTGCTGCCCGGCCGTGACGGTCTGGTGCACATCTCCAAGCTCGGCAGGGGCAAGCGCATCGCCAAGGTCGAGGACGTGGTGAACGTCGGCGACAAGCTGCGTGTGGAGATCGCCGACATCGACAAGCGGGGCAAGATCTCGCTGGTCCTGGTGGCCGAAGAGGACTCGGCAGACAGCTCGGCCCCCGCAGATTCCCCGGAGACCGCACCAGCCGATGCCGCGACGGCCAGCAGCTGACTTAGCCGGGGCGCGCCCCGGTCGAGTGGGTGCCCTGCGGCGGGGCAAACAAGCCGCCGAGGCTGAGCCTCAATTGCAGGCCACCCTGCGCCGCACCACCTTGCCGGGCGGCCTGCGGGTGGTCACCGAGTACCTGCCCGCGGTGCGCTCCGCGTCGGTCGGGGTGTGGGTCGGTGTCGGATCTCGCGATGAAGGCGCGACCGTTGCCGGTGCCGCGCACTTCCTCGAGCATTTGCTGTTCAAGTCGACGCCGACCCGTTCGGCGGTGGACATCGCCCAGGCGATGGACGCCGTCGGCGGCGAGCTGAACGCGTTCACCGCCAAGGAGCACACCTGCTACTACGCGCACGTGCTCGACAGTGATCTCGAGCTGGCCATCGACCTAGTCGCCGACGTGGTGCTCAACGGCCGCTGCGCAGTCGAGGACGTCGAGCTCGAACGCGATGTCGTCCTCGAGGAAATCGCGATGCGCGACGACGATCCGGAGGACGCACTGGGGGACATGTTCCTCGCGGCGCTCTTCGGTGACCATCCGCTGGGACGCCCGGTAATCGGTACCGGGCAATCGGTGTCGGCGATGACGCGGTCCCAGCTGCACTCCTTCCACATGCGGCGTTACACGCCGGAACGGATGGTCGTCGCGGTGGCGGGCAATGTCGACCACGACGAGGTGGTCGCGTTGGTGCGCGATCACTTCGGGTCGCGTTTGGTGCGTGGGCGCCAACCCATTTCGCCGCGCAAGGGTGCCGGACGCGTGAACGGCCAGCCGGGATTGTTGGCGGCCAAGAGGAACGCCGAGCAGACGCATGTGTTGTTGGGCGTGCGTACTCCCGGGCGCACCTGGGAACATCGCTGGGCGTTGTCGGTGCTGCACACTGCGCTGGGTGGCGGGTTGAGCTCGCGGTTGTTCCAAGAGGTCCGCGAGCTACGCGGGCTGGCCTACTCGGTCTACTCCGCGGTCGACATGTTCTCCGACAGCGGCGCGCTGTCGGTGTATGCCGCGTGCCTGCCCGAGCGGTTCGCGGACGTCATGCGGGTGACCAGTGAGGTGCTCGAATCGGTGGCACGCGACGGCATCACCGAGGCCGAATGCCGCATCGCCAAGGGCTCCATGCGTGGCGGGATCGTCCTCGGCCTGGAAGACTCCAGTTCTCGTATGAGCCGCATCGGTCGTAGCGAATTGAACTATGGCAAGCACCGCAGCATCGAGCACACCCTGCGGCAGATCGACGACGTCACCGTCGACCAGGTCAACGCGGTCGCCAGCCAGCTGCTGACCAAGCGCTTCGGTGCCGCCGTTCTGGGACCATATGCTTCGAAACGATCACTGCCGCAACAACTTCGGGCGATGGTAAATTAGCCGGATGGTGCTGGGCTTTTGGGACATCGCGGTGCCGATCGTTGGCGCACCGATGTCGGGCGGACCCGGTAGCCCGGCATTGGCGGCGGCGGTGTCCAACGCGGGTGGACTCGGGTTCGTCCCCGCCGGGTACCTGAGCGCAGACCAGTTCGCGGCCGACGTCGCGGCCGCCCGCGCCGCCACCACCGGCCCGCTCGGCGTGAACCTGCTGGTACCCCAACCCAGCGTCGCCGACTGGGTGGCACTGGACTTCTATGCGGACGAACTCGAAGGCGTCGCCGAGCATTACCAGGTCCAGGTCGGCCGGCCCGAATACGGCCACGACGACGACTGGGCGCGCAAGCTCGAGGCGGTGGCCGACCTCCGCCCGGAGTTGGTGTCCTTCACCTACGGAGTGCCGTCGCCCGACGTGATCCGGCGGTTCGGGGCGCTCGGGCTGTTGGTGATGGTCACGGTGACGTCGGTGTACGAGGCCGGGGTCGCCGTCGCGGCCGGTGCGGACAGCCTGGTGGTCCAGGGCCCCAATGCCGGCGGGAACCGCGCCACCTTCGCCCCGGACATGGACCCCGGCAACGAGCCGCTGCAGCACCTGATCGACCGCATCCACCGGGCGCATCGCGACGTCCCTATCATCGCCGCGGGGGGGCTGGGCACCGCCGAGGATGTCGCGAGCGTGCTGCGCCGGGGAGCGGTGGCCGCGCAGGTCGGGACCGCGCTGTTGCTCAGCGACGAAGCCGGCACCAGCCCCGGGCAGCGGGTCGCCATGAAGAATCAGCTTTTCGCCAAGACCATCGTCACGCGCGCGTTCTCGGGCCGGTATGCGCGCAGTCTGGAGAACGAATTCATTCGCCTCTTCGACAACATCGCGCCGCTGGGCTATCCCGAGGTCAACCAGATGACGCTGCCGATCCGGGAGGCCGCGGCCGACCGGGAAGACCCGAACGGCATGAACCTCTGGGCGGGAACGTCGTTCCGTAAGGCGCAGCCCGGCCCGGTGGCCGATATCGTCGCGAGCCTCACGCCCAACGAATAGCGCGCCGTGCCAGAACTAACCCGCCGGCGGATGTTGTCGGCCGCAATGGCGGTACCTGCGCTGAGTGCCTGCGGACGTGCGCTCGCCGCACCGGGCGCGCCTAGGGTTTATGACCGCTTGGCAGAGCTGGAGCGCCAATACGACGCCTACATCGGGCTTTTCGCAACCGACGTCGCATCGGGACGCACCTGCGCACATCGCGACGACGACCCGCTCGCGATGTGCTCGACGTTCAAGGTCTACGCCGCGGCGCGGGTGCTGCAGAAAGCGCAGCGCGGCGAATTGGATTTGCAGCGAGCGGTTTTCGTAGATCCCGCCGCGCTGCTGCCCAACTCTCCGGTGACGGCGCCACAGGCCGGCAACACCATGACGCTCGCGCAATTGTGTGCGGCCGCGTTGCAGCGCAGCGACAACGCCGCCGCCAACCTGCTGTTGACCGAAATCGGCGGACCGCCTGCCATCACCGACTTCGCTCGCTCCGTCGGCGACGAGCGCAGCCGGTTGGACCGCTGGGAAATCGAGCTGAACACCGCGATCCCCGGCGACCCGCGCGACACCAGCACCCCGCGGGCCCTGGGCACCGGAGTCCAAAAGCTGCTCACCGGAACGGTTCTCGGCGCCGAACAGCGCGATCAGCTGGAACAGTGGATGCGCGACAATGTGACTTCGAGCATACGGGCGGCCCTGCCGCCGGGGTGGACCACCGCCGACAAGACCGGCTCTGGGGATTACGGCAGCACCAACGACATCGGCATGCTCTACGGGCCAACCGGGCAGCGGGTGCTGCTATCGGTGATGACCCGCTCGCAGTCACCGAACTCCGACGCCGACGCGCTGCGGCCGCTGATCGTCGAGGTGACGAAATCGGTGTTGGGATGGCTGACCGGACAGGGCTGAGCGTCAGGCCAGTACGCTGGCCGTTTCGCTGAACGGCAGGCCCAGGTCGGCGGCCACCCGTTCGGACAACAGCGCGCCCTCGTGCGTCGAAAGGCCTTTTGCCAGAGCGGGATCCGAGCGGCAGGCCGCCTGCCAGCCCTGGTCGGCGAGCCGCAGCACGTACGGCATGGTCGCATTGGTCAGCGCGTACGTCGAGGTCTTGGGGACCGCGCTGGGCATGTTCGCCACGCAGTAGAACACCGCGTCATGCACCCGGAACGTCGGGTCATCGTGGGTGGTCGGTCGCGAATCCTCGAAGCAACCGCCCTGGTCGATGGAGATGTCCACCAGCACCGCGCCCGGTTTCATCTGTGCAACAAGCGAATTCGTGATCAACTTCGGCGCCTTAGCGCCGGGCACCAGGACGGCCCCGATAACCAGGTCGGCGCGCTTGACGGCACCTTCGAGCTCGTAGACCGACGAGTGGCGGGTCTGGATGCGGCCGGTGAACTCGGCGTCGAGCAGCCGGAGCTTGTCGATGTTGAGGTCCAGTACCCGGACGCTGGCGCCCATGCCACTGGCCACCCGGACCGCGTTGTAGCCGGCGGTGCCGGCGCCGATGACCACGACGTCGGCGGGCTTGACGCCCGGCACCCCACCCATCAGCACGCCGCGCCCACCCTGCGTCCGCATCAGGTGGTACGCCCCGATCTGAGCGGACAACCGGCCGGCGACTTCGCTCATCGGGGCCAACAGCGGCAGTGCGCCATCGGCGGCCTGAACGGTCTCGTAGGCGATCGACGTCGTGCCGGAGGTCAAGAGCGCGCCGGTGCAGGCACGCGACGCGGCCAGGTGCAGATAGGTGAACAACACCTGCCCGGAGCGCAACAGGCCGTACTCGGCCGGCATCGGTTCCTTGACCTTGAGCAGCAGGTCGGCGTCGGCCCATACCTGGTCGGCGGAGCTGAGAACCTGGGCGCCCGCCGCCTTGAACTTCATATCGGGGATGGCCGACCCTTCTCCGGCACCGGCCTGGACGAGCACCTCGTGGCCGCGATGCGTCAGTTCGGCGACGCCCGCCGGGGTGATGGCGACCCTGAATTCGTTGTTTTTGGTCTCGGTGGGGATGCCGATGCGCATCCTTCAATTGTGAAGAAAGTTCGGCACGAGGGCAAACAGGCTGATGTTAATTCTGTAAGTTGTGCATATGGGTGATAAGACAACGGATATTGTCGTCGGATTGAGTGACGCGCCGAAGGAAGTTCGGCCTGCCGACCTCGACGGCGTCGATCGCAGAATTCTGAGCCTGCTGCACTCCGATGCGCGTATCACCAACTACGCGCTCGCCGAGGCGGTCGGGATCGCCGCGTCGACGTGTCATGGCCGGGTGCGGCGGCTGGTGGACCTCGGCGTCATCCGGGGCTTCTACACCGACATCGACCCGGTCACGGTGGGGATGCCGCTGCAGGCGATGATCTCGGTCAGCCTGCAATCCAACGCGCGCGGCAAGATCCGCAGCTTCATCCACCAGATCCGGGGCAAGCGACAGGTGATGGACGTCTACTTCCTCGCCGGTGCAGACGATTTCATCCTGCACGTCGCCGCCCGCGACACCGAGGACCTGCGATCGTTTGTGGTCGAGAACCTCAACGCCGACGCCGACGTCGCCGGAACCCAGACCTCGTTGATCTTCGAGCATCTCCGTGGAGCCGCGCCGATCTAGGTCCACCACGAATTAGCGGTGGTTATGATCCACGCATGACTGACCCGTGCGTTTCGGCCACTGTTGCGATCAACGCACGACCCGACCTGGTCTATTCGCTCATCACCGACCTGCCCACACTGGCGTCACTGGCCGAAGAGGCGACCGCGATGCAGTGGTGCAAGGGCGATGCCGTGCGCCCGGGAGCGGTGTTCGCCGGGCATAACGAAAACGGCACCAGGCGGTGGACCACGAAGTGCACGGTCACCGACGCCGAACCCGGCCGGATGTTCGCGTTCGACGTGCGGCACACGGTCTTTCCCGTCGCGCGCTGGCAATACGACATCGTCGCGTCCGACGGCGGCTGCCGGGTCACCGAAAGCACCTGGGACCGGCGGCCCGGCTGGTTCCGCAAGCTCGCCGGCAAGGCCACCGGCGTGACCGATCGGGTGGCCGCCAACACGAAGAACATCGACCTCACGCTGCAGCGCCTCAAGCAGCGCGCCGAAGCCGGGTAGCCGGAGAGGGCGTTACTGGCGATGACGAGACGCGATCCCGCCGTAGCCGTCGTCGGAGCCGGCATGTCCGGCCTGTGCGTCGCAATTGCCTTGCTGCGCAGCGGTATTAACGATGTCACCATCTATGAAAAGGCCGACGAGGTCGGCGGCACCTGGCGGGAGAACACCTACCCCGGACTGGTCTGCGACATCCCTTCGCGTATCTACCAGTACAGCTTCGCCCGGAATCCGAACTGGTCACACTTGTTCTCACCCGGCGGCGAAATCCAGGCCTACTTCCGTGACATCGCCGACCGATACGGGTTGCGGGACCGGATCCGGTTCGGCACCGAAATCGCCCACGCGCGTTTCGACGACGGCCGGTGGGTGCTGCGCACGGACGCCGGCGAGGAGGGGTGCGTCGACTTCCTGATCTCGGCCACCGGTGTGCTGCATCATCCGCGCTTGCCATCGATCGCGGGCTTGGACGACTTCGGCGGCGACGTCTTCCATTCGGCGCGCTGGGACCACGGTATTGCGGTGCAGGGGCGCCGAATCGCGGTGATCGGCAACGGATCCACCGGCGTCCAACTCGTCTGCGGCCTGGCCGGGGTGGCGGGCAACGTCATGCTGTTCCAGCGCACCGCGCAGTGGGTACTGCGGCTGGCGAATCCCCACTACAGCAGGTTCACCGGGATCACCCGACGCAAAATGCCGTGGCTCGATTGGTTGGCATCCCGCATATACAGCCTCGGATATGACTTCTTCGCGGTCGGACTGACCAAGCCCGGCGTGCGCCGAAAGATCCTGGCGACGCTGTGCCGCGCCAGTCTCTGGGAAGTGCGTGATCCGCAGTTGCGCCGCGCGCTGACCCCCGACTACACGCCGGCCTGCAAGCGACTGGTGATGTCGAACGGCTTCTACCGCGCGATGCAGCGCGACGATGTCGAGCTTGTCACCGCCGCTATCGATCATGTGGAACGGCGCGGCATCGTCACCGACGACGGCGTGCTGCACGAGACCGACATCATCGTGCTGGCAACGGGTTTCGACACGCATGCGTTCTTCCGGCCGATGCAGCTGATCGGCCGGGACGGGACGTGTGCCAACGAAGTCTGGCGCGACGGCCCTTCGGCCTACCAAACCGTTGCGCTGTCCGGCTTTCCCAACTTCTTCATGATGCTGGGGCCACACAGCCCGGTGGGAAACCTCGCGCTGACGACGGTGGCCGAATCGCAGGCCGACCACATCCTGGGCTGG
This sequence comes from Mycobacterium sp. IDUB_19, assembly GCF_055419445.1. Taxonomy (NCBI): domain Bacteria; kingdom Bacillati; phylum Actinomycetota; class Actinomycetes; order Mycobacteriales; family Mycobacteriaceae; genus Mycobacterium; species Mycobacterium sp. IDUB_19. The sequence goes on from NZ_JBVAXR010000003.1 coordinate 139,284, forward strand.
ATAGAGCGCTGGCGCCGCCGCGAATTCGACACCGTCGAGCCGACGGCCGCGGCGACCGAGCGCTTCAACGCAAAGCTGCGTGCCGCGATGCCGGACACCGTGTGGACCACCGGCTGCAACAGCTGGTATCTCAACAAGGACGGCGTGCCCGAGGTGTGGCCGCTGACGCCGGCCGAACACCGGTGGATGCTGGCCAACCCCGACCCCGGCCAGTACGACCTGCGCCGGCACGTCGCGGCCGGCTGAGGACGGCTCCGGGCAAAAACCCGGTACCGGCGGTTTCGCATATCTGGGTTGCGAACTTATACTTGCCCTGCCCGATGTTCACCGAGACGACTTTGATGGTCGGTAAACGCTGAGGTAGGGGGCCAGATGTTCACCGTCGACGACCAGGCCGCGGGTCCGCACGACGCATCACTCGACCACGAGCGTCTGGTGCTCGAGGCGCGTGATGTCGCATTCGACTGGGCAAAGCTGCCGCTGCACTATGTGCCCGACGAGCCGTTCACCACTCACATGCTCAACGTCCTGCACCTGCTGCTGCCCGCGGGTGAAGAGTTCTTCGTCGAGGTTTTCAAGAAAGCGCTGCCGTTGATCAAAGACGACCAGCTGCGCCTGGATGTCCAGGGATTCATCGGCCAGGAGGCGGTGCATTCTCAGGCGCACTCGGGAGTGCTCGACCGGTTCGGCGCTCAGGGCATCGACGTGACGCCCTACACCGGCCAGGTCAACTGGATGTTCGAGAAGGTGCTGGGGAACAGGCCCCACTGGAGCAAGCGGCGCCAGGACAGTTGGCTGCTGGAGCAGGTGTCGTTCGTCTCCGCGATCGAGCACTACACCGCCATCTTGGGTGAGTGGATTCTGAACACCCCGGCCCACGACGCCATCGGCACCGATCCCGTGATGCTGGACATGCTCCGCTGGCACGGCGCCGAGGAGGTCGAGCACAAGTCGGTGGCCTTCGACACGATGAAGCATCTGCAGGCCGGGTATTGGCGGCAGGTGCGCGCGCAGCTGGTCGTCTCACCGGCGATGCTGCTGTTGTGGATTCGCGGCGTGCGCTACCTGTATTCGGTGGATCCGCAGCTGCCGCCCGGCGCCAAGCCGCGTCTGCGCGATTACTTCAACGCCGCACGCCGGGGTTTGTTGCCCGGCCCGCTGCGATTCGTGCGCGGCATCGCAAACTACTACCGGCCGGGCTTTCACCCCTCACAGTTGGGCGGGCTCGGGCCGGCAGTCGACTATCTGGCCGTATCGCCTGCCGCGCGGGCGTCGCACTGATCGATGACCATCAATTCCGGATTCATGTCATCGGACGGTGTGGCTCTGGCCGTCCATCGCTACACCGATGTCGACACGTCGCGCCCGACCATCCTGGCCGTTCATGGCTGGCCCGATAACCACCAAGTGTGGGATCCGGTAGCCGAGGAATTCGCGCGCAGCTACCCCGACCGGTACAACGTCGTGGCCTACGACGTACGCGGCGCCGGTGAATCATCGCGTCCGGCAAAGAGATCCGGATATGCTTTCGAGCATCTGGTCTCGGATCTCGGCGCGGTGATCGACAGCCTAGGTGTCGAGCAGGTCCACCTGCTGGCGCACGATTGGGGTTCGATTCAGGCCTGGGCGGCCATCACCGACGAATCGGTGATGAACAAGGTCGCCTCGTTCACTTCGATCTCGGGCCCGCATCTGCAGTACGCGGGCGTGTTCTTGCGCTCGGCGCGTACCCCCCGGACGCTGGCCCAGGTCGCCAGGCAGTTGATCGGCTCGGCCTACATCCCCTTCTTCCTATGCCCGGGCCTGCCGGAGGTGGCGTTTCGCTCCCGGCTGGGAGTGAAACTTGTTGAGGCCTTTGAACGTATCGGCCGATCGAGTACCCGCAGCCAGCGGCACGCAACGCCCCGGTCGATCACGGACTACGTCAACGGGCTCAACCTGTACCGGGCGAACATGCCAGGGCCGATGCTGTCGCCCGGACGCGAGCTGTCGAAAACCAGTGTCCCGGTCCAGGTGCTGGTGCCGCGCAAGGACATTTTCGTGACTCCGGCGGTGCAGCGGTTCACCGGCGCGATTCCCGCTGGGAGCAGGGTGATTTCGATCGAAGGCGGACATTGGGTGGTGACGTCGCGTCCCGATGTCGTGGCCCGGCTGACCAGCGAGTGGGTGGATCGAAGCTTCGGCGGCACGGTCACCGCAACCGAGCCGTCGGTGCTCGGCGGCCCCCACGAGATACCGGGCAAACTCGCCCTGATCACCGGCGCGGGTGCCGGCATCGGCAGGGCCACCGCGGTCGAGCTGGCCCGTCATGGTGCCCGCATGGTGGTCATCGTCGATCGAGACCTCGCCGCGGCCAACGAGACCGCGGATGCGGTGCGCGCCGCGTGCGCCAAGGCTGCGGTGTACCAAGCAGACGTCAGCGACGAAAAGGCGATGAATCACCTTGCCGCACAAGTCTTCAACGACCACGGCGTGGTCGACATCCTGGTGAACAATGCCGGCATCGGGATGGCGGGCCGGTTTCTGGAGACCAGCCCGCAGAACTGGGAAGACATCATCGGGGTCAATCTGCGCGGCGTCATCACCGGCAGCCGAGCGTTCGGCGCGCAGATGGTCGAGCGCGGCCAGGGCGGCACGATCATCAACGTGGCGTCCGCGTCGGCATACCTGCCGTCGAAATCCATGGTCGCCTACAGCACGACGAAGGCGGCCGTGCTGGCGTTCAGCGAATCGTTGCGGGCCGACTTCGCCGACGAGGGCATTGCCGTCACCGCGGTGTGCCCCGGATTCGTCAACACCGATATCGCCAAAAGCACCGTCTACGCGGGGATGTCGGCCGCCGAGCAAGAGCGCGCCCGAGACAAGGCCGACGTGGCCTACCGGCGCCGCAACTACACCCCGGAGGCCACCGCAGCGGCGATCGTCAAGGCCGTCAAGACCGGTCCGGCGGTGTTGCCGATCGCCGCGGAGTCCAGGATCGGCTACGCGATGCGCCGGATCAGCCCGTCGATGATTCGGATGCTCGCGCGGTTGGACATTCGGCCGACGTAAGCATGGTAGGGGATTTGCCTGTGCGGGAGAGTATTTGGACCAGTAGGCCGGCCGACCTCTACGGCCGGCGCGACCGCGACCGTCTCGGCACGCTGTTGTGGGGCATCCGGGTGTTGTACGACGGATTCGCCTCGGTGTCGCGGTGGGAGCCGTCGCGGATCAAGCCGGTGCGTCGCACCCAGGCCGCCGTCGTCACCGAACGCGAGTTCGTCGCGCCCGACGTTGTCGCATTGACATTGGCCGACCCGGGCGGCGGTTTGCTCCCGTCCTGGACTCCCGGCGGGCACATCGATGTCTCGCTGCCCTCGGGCCGGCGCCGCCAATACTCGCTGTGCGGCCCGCCCGGCCGGCGAACGGACTACCGCATCGCGATTCGCCGGATCGCGGACGGCGGTGGCGGTTCGATCGAAATGCACGACGGGTTCGACGTGGGCGACACGCTGATGTTCGAAGGCCCGCGCAACGCCTTCTACCTCGGCACGGCCGAACGCGACGTGTTGTTCGTGATCGGCGGCATCGGCGTGACACCGATCCTGCCGATGCTCCAGGTGGCCCGGCAGCGCGGAATCAATTGGCGCGCAATCTACGCCGGGCGCAGCCGGGAGTACATGCCGTTGCTGGACGAAGTCGTGTCGGTGGCGCCGGATCGGGTTACCGTATGGGCCGACGACGAACACGGCCGGGTTGCCGCCGTCGATGACTTATTGGCCGGCGCCTCGCCGACGACGGCCGTCTACGTGTGCGGCCCGAGCGCGATGCTCGATGCGGTGCGCCTGGCCCGTGACGAACACGCCGACGCACCATTGCATTACGAGCGATTCAGCCCGCCGCCGGTCGTGGACGGAGTGGCATTCGAACTCGAGCTCGCGCGGTCGCAGCGACTGCTCGATGTTCCGGCGAATCGGTCCGCGCTCGACGTGATGCGCGACCTTGATCCGACGACCCCGTACTCGTGTCAGCAGGGTTTCTGTGGGACGTGCAAGGTCAAAGTGCTTGCCGGACAAGTCGATCACCGTGGGCGCACGGTCGTGGGTGACGGCGAGATGCTGGTCTGCGTGTCACGGGCCAAGGCCGACCGCCTCGTCATCGACGCCTGAGGACTCCTAAGGTCGATCCGACCGGGATTGCTCGAGATAGGCGACCAGAGCGTTGGTCAGACCTTGCCGGGCCAAGTCGAGGTCGGCGAAGGAACCGAGCTGGCGCTCGGACACCAGGCCGCGCATCGCGCCCGGGATGAGTGCGGCCACCTCGCGCACCCGGCCCGGGTCGACGTCGAGGCCGGCGAAGGCGTTTTGACAGGTTTCCAGCCAGCTTTTGCCCCAGGAGAACAACTCCGCGGCGGTGCGCGGATAGAGGCGTTCGAGTTCGTCGGGATCTCGGGGCAGGGCTGCGCGCAGATTTTCGATCGCGCGTGAATCTGCGGACGCCAGGCCGCGATACAGGGTTTCGATGATGGCGCTGACCCGCTCGCGCAGGGGCGCGTTCGGCCGAACCGGTGTCGACAGCGTCGAGAACGTCGCTTCGCGCCGCTCGGCGGTGCGGTGCAGCACGGCCGCCCAGAAACCGTCGGTGTCGCCGAACTGATACTGCACAGCGCCCCAGGTGGCACCTATTTCCTTGGCGATGCGATTGGCCGACACCGAACCCGGCTCGCCCGAGGCCAGCGACCGCAATGCGGCCTCGAGCATGTTTTCGCGTGTCGCGCTCCCGCGCCGGTTGGGACGCCGGCCCACGATCCCGGCCTCCGAAATATGCCGGGTAGCCCGCTGCGCCATCGGCCGATCCTAGTCGATTGCTTGCACGCGGCGGGCTAACCCATTACGGTTTCATAGAGGGTACTGTGATTGTTGACCGGCGACGCTATCATTCGTACGCGAGGAGGACAGCTCAGATGGCTAAGCCGCCGTTGTCGATGAAACCGACCGGATGGTTCCAGGTCGCCTGGTCCGAGGAGATCGGCGTCGGGGACGTCCACAAGATGAAGTACTTCGACCAGGAGATGGTCGCCTGGCGGGCCGAGTCCGGCCAGCTCACTGTCATGAACGCCTATTGCGAGCACCTGGGTGCGCACCTGGGCTACGGCGGCAAGGTGCTCGGCGAGGTGTTGCAGTGCCCGTTCCACGGCTGGCAGTGGAGCAATGAGGGCCGCAACGTGTGCATCCCGTATCAGGACCGTCCTAACCGTGGCCGCCGGGTGCGCACCTATCCGGTGGTCGAGCGCAACGCTTCGGTCTACATCTGGCACGACGCGCAGCGCCGCGATCCGTTCTTCGACGCTCCGGACGTGTTCGCCGCGTTCGACGACGGCAGCAGTGCGGCCGACTACTACCCGCAGCAGCGGTTGCACCGCGCCGGCCTGGAGCTGCATCCGCAGTACGTGCTGGAAAACGGGGTGGACTTCGCGCACTTCAAGTACGTGCACAACACGCCGATCGTGCCGGTCTTCACCCGCCACGACTTCGACGAGCCGGTGTCCTTCGTCGACTTCACCATCACCTTCGAAGGCGACGACGGGCAGCGCATCGAGGACGTCAACAGTGGCGTGGAGGCCATCAACGGTGGGCTGGGAATCGCGGTGACCAAGAGCTGGGGCATGGTCGACAACCGCACCATCTCGGCGATCACTCCGGTCGACGAGTGCACCTCCGATATCCGGTTCATGGTGTATATCGGCCGCACACCGCACAAGGAAGCCGGAGCGGGCCTTGAAAAGGCCCGAGCGAAGGCGCAGGAGTTCGGGCGAGAAGTCATCCGGCAGTTCGAGCAAGACGTCGAAATCTGGCAGCACCAGCGGTATTCGGATCCGCCCGCGTTGGCCACCGACGAGTACGAAGGCTTCACGGCAATTCGCAAGTGGGCCAAGCAGTTCTACCCCGACGGCATCGGTGGCAGCGCCGCCGAAGTGTACGCAGCATCCGAGAAAGGCTTAATGGAATGAATGCACCCGCTCGACCGATTCGCGTCTTCCAAGTCGGAAGCGGAAACGTCGGTTCGGAGATGATCAAGCGGATCGCCACCCAGCCTGATCTCGAACTCATTGGCGTGCACTGCTATTCGCCGGAGAAGGTCGGCAAGGACACGGGCGAGTTCGTCGGCGTCGGGTCCAACGGGGTGAAGTTCACCGGCACCATCGAGGAGATCATCGCCGCCAAGCCGGACGTGCTGACGTTCCACGGTGTGTTCCCCGACGAGGACCTCTACGTCAAAGTGCTTGAGGCGGGCATCGATATCGTCACCACCGCCGATTGGATCACCGGCTGGCACCGCGACACCAACCACCCGCACCCGTCCGGCAAGCTGGTCAGCCAGCTGCTGGCCGAGGCCTGCGAAAAAGGTGGCGCGACCTTCTACGGCACCGGGATGAACCCGGGGCTGAACCAGATTCTCGGCGTGGTGTGCTCGGCCGACGTCGCCGACATCGAAAACGTCACCACGATCGAGTCGGTCGACGTGTCGTGTCACCACTCCAAGGACACCTGGATAGAGGTGGGTTATGGCCTGCCGGTCGATGATCCGTCCATTCCGGCGAAGCTGGAGAAGTACACCCGCGTTTTCGCGGACAGCGTGCTGATGATGGCCGACTGCTTCGACGTGAAGCTCGACGAGGTCAAGTTCAGCTACGAGCTGGGTGCCTGCACGAAGGACGTCGACCTGGGCTGGTACACACTGCCCAAGGGTTCGCTGGGCGGCAACTACATCAAGTACCAGGGCATGGTGGACGGGGTGCCTCTGGTCGAGACGCACCTGGAATGGCAGATGACCCCGCACACCGATCCGCACTGGGATATCAAGGGCTGCTACATCACCCAGATCAAGGGCGACCCATGCGTCTACAACAAGCACATGATCTTCCCCAAGCCCGGCGTGGACCTGTCCAATCCGGACAACTTCGCGTCCATCGGCATGACCGTGACCGGGATGCCCGCCCTTGCCTCGATCCGGTCAGTGATGGCGGCGCCGCCAGGGCTGATCACCAGTGCCGACCTTCCGCTGCGTGGGTTCGCCGGGCGGTTCAAGAAGTAGCTCAGCACGCTTCGTCATCACCGAGGAGCCGTTCTGGATGGTGGTAGTCGTTGGTGCGTGCGCGCGCGTCGAACTGCGGCGGCGGGATCCACGCGGTGCGGCCGTCGGCCAGTTTCCTTGTTCGCCAACCTGTTCCGGCTAGTTTGTGGTGGGGTCCGCACGCGAACGTAAGCTTGTCGGCATCCGTCGCGCCGCCGGCGGCCCATTCGTCGACGTGGTGGACTTCGCACCAATATCCGGGCACGTCGCAGCCCGGATGCGTGCAGCCGCGATCCTTGGCATACAAGACCACGCGTTGATCCGGTGAGGCAACGCGGCGGGATCGGCCGAGATACAGCGGCCGACTTTGATGCTCGTCGAACACGGCCAGGTAATGGTAGGCGTGGCTGGCCATCCTGATCAGGTCCGGCATCGGCAGCAGCGTACCGCCGCCCGTCACCGCTCGGCCCGTGCCCGTCGTCAGCTCCCGCAGCGTGGTCGACACGATGACCGTCACGGGCAGCCCGTTGTGCCGGCCGAGCTTCGGGTCGCCCAACTGACCGCGGACTAAGGCGTTGAGCGCGTCGTGCTGACGCTGGGCCGGTGTGCGGGTGTCGCGACCGGCCGCCTCATCGGCGGGGTCGTCAGCGGTACAAGGGTATTCGTCATCGGGGTTGCACATTCCTGGCGCGGCGAATCGCGCAAGCCAGGCGTCGAGATTGGCGCGCAATTCCGGGGACGCGATGAGCTTTCCGATGCTCATCCCGTCGCGGCGCTGCCCGCACCACGTGAAGCCGCGCTGGCGGGCGCGGTCGGAGTCCGAAAATTTCCCGTCGGGGTTGATGTGCAACGCAATCCGGTGGGCGGCCCGTTCCAGTTGATCGGGACGCAGTTTGGCGGCTTGTTCGGCGAGGAATCGCTCGGCGTCCTCGACGATATCGGCGGGCGTCGCGTCCGGGAGGTCGTGTAAGAAAGCCTGAATCACCCGCAGGTGTTGCGCGTCGAGTTCGCCTTCTCGCCACGCCTGGGCGGTAGCCGGCAGCTCCGGTGGCAACTCGTGGCCGGTGAGAGTCAAACGCGGAGAGAGCTGTTCGGCGTCCCTGAGCCGGCGACGGGCTTCGGCAAAACTGATCCGCAGGCAGTCGGCAATGACTTTGTGGATCGGGCCGCCGACGGCGGCCGGCTCCTCCTTAGCCAGGCCGGCGATCAGGTCGTGGCTCACCGCAATCTGGCGTCGGCGTGCAGCCTCCAACCGTTTCAGCACTTCCAGCCGGACGGCGGGGCTCAACCCATCGAAGTTCAGGCCGGCCAGCGCGGCGTCGGCGGCGTCCTGCGCGTCCAGGGCGGCGGACACCTCCGCCGGAACCTCGATCGAATGCATGTTCGAATTTTATCTGTGGCCATTGCGCCGGGCAGCAGGGAAAGCGCTAACTGTGGATAGACGCCCAACTGTGCACAAATCCCGCCCGAGCGCTCCGTCTAGGGTGAAGGCCATGCGGGTAGGAGTGCTGGGTGCCAAGGGCAAGGTCGGGACGGCGATGGTGGCGGGTGTGCAGGCCGCCGAGGATCTGACCCTGTCCGCCGAAGTGGACGCCGGCGATCCCATGAGTCTGCTGACCGATCACAACACCGAGGTCGTCATCGACTTCACCCACCCCGATGTGGTGATGGGCAACCTGGAATTCCTCATTAGCAATGGAATTCACGCCGTGGTGGGCACGACGGGCTTTACCGCCGAGCGGCTGCAGCAGGTCGAGGCCTGGCTGGCCGACAGCGCAGGCACGTCGGTGCTGATCGCGCCGAACTTCGCGATCGGTGCCGTGCTGTCAATGCATTTCGCGAAACAGGCCGCGCCCTTCTTCGACTCCGCCGAGGTGGTCGAGCTGCATCACCCGCACAAGGCCGACGCGCCGTCGGGCACTGCGACTCGCACCGCCAAGCTGATCGCCGAAGCTCGAAAAGGCTTGCCGCCCAACCCCGATGCCACCAGCACCGGCCTGCCCGGGGCTCGCGGCGCCGACGTCGACGGCATCCCCGTGCACTCGGTGCGGCTGGCCGGGCTGGTCGCCCATCAGGAGGTGCTGTTCGGCACCGAGGGGGAGACGCTGACGATCCGCCACGACAGCCTGGACCGCACGTCGTTCGTGCCGGGCGTGCTGCTGGCGGTGCGCCGCATTCGGGAATACCCCGGGCTGACGGTGGGGCTGGAGCCCCTGCTCAACCTGCAATGAGCAGGTCGCTGCGCACGCAATTGCTCATCGCCTTCTTGTGCGCGGCGATGTTGCTGTACTTCGTGCTGCTGGGGCGATTGGCCGTCGCGATGATCGCCTCGGGGCGGGCCGCCGCCGTCGGCCTCGGGCTGGCGGTGTTGATCATGCCGGTGATCGGGCTGTGGGCGATGATCGCCACCCTGCGGGCCGGGTTCGCGCACCAGAAGCTGGCCCGGCTGATCGCCGAAGACGGGATGGAACTCGATGCCAGCGCGCTGCCGCGACGGCCGTCCGGCCGCATCCAGCGCGACGCGGCCGACGCGCTGTTCGCCACCGTGCGCACCGAAGTCGAATCCCACCCCGACGATTGGCGGCATTGGTACCGGCTCGCTCGTGCCTACGACTACGCGGGGGATCGCCGCCGCGCCCGCGAGGCCATGAAGAGGGCGGTCGAGCTGGAGGGGCACCCGTGAGCAAGACACTGCTGATCGTGCACCACACGCCGTCGCCGGCCACCCGCGAGCTGCTCGAGGCGGTGCTCGCCGGAGCCAACGATCCCGAGATTGACGGCGTCGACGTGGTCTCCCGGCCGGCGCTGGCGGCGACGCTGCCGGACATGCTCGACGCCGACGGCTACCTGTTCGGCACCACCGCCAACTTCGGCTACATGTCCGGCGCCCTCAAGCACTTCTTCGACACCGTCTACTACCCGAGCCTGGACCACGTATCGGGACGGCCCTACGGGCTGTGGGTGCACGGCAACAACGACACCGTCGGTGCCGCCTCGGCCGTCAACAAACTGGCCATCGGACTGTCGCTGAGCCAAGCCGCCGACGTGCTGGAGGTGGTCGGTGCCGTCGACGCCGCGGTGCGTGAGCGGGCCTACGAGCTGGGTGGGACGCTGGCCGCGACGCTGATGGGCTAGGTGTGGGTCGGCTTGAACGCGTCGGCGGGCTGGGCCACCGCCAGCGCCGAGCTGGTACCCAGCGGTCCGTGCCGATCGAACAGCGTCGCCGCCCCGGTGGCCACACCTGCCGTGCCGTAGTGGCTCAGCGCGGCCAACCCGACGAATTCACCGTCGGGCAATCGGCTCGCGGTGACCGTGTAGTCGGCATTGATGTAGCGCAATCCGCCTGTGCCCCAATGCGTGAGCGAACTGGTGATGTCACCGACGAAGGCCAGGCGAGTAAACGGCGTCAGCGGGTGGCCGTGCACCATCGGGCGAAACACCCGGGCCCAGGCGAACTTCTGGGAGTGGGATTGCTCCCATTCGCCCGCGGCGATACCGGGACTGCCCTCGAACGTGGCCCCGTACCCCCAGATAAGGAACGGCATGTCGCTCGGAAAGCCGTCGTAGGACGTCGGTAGCGCCGGCATCTGGACCGGAAAGGACCACACCTGGCCCTCGGGATGATCGCCGCGACGCAGGAACAGCGCACTTGCGCGGGCGACAACAGTGCCGCTCTGAACCAAGGCGGCGTCGACCAGTCTGATGCGACGGCCTTCGCGCTGTATCGAAGTCTGAATCTGCACCGGCCGCAGCAGCACCGGCCGTAACAGGTCGACGGTCAGACGGGCGGGCTGAAAGTCGGGATCGATGCCCGATTGTTCTATGCCCCAACCCAACAAGCCTCCGACGATCTGACCGCCCATTGCCGCGCCCCACGGCCCTCGCGTCAGCGGGCCCGGAACATAGGAGTCGCCGTCGACAGTGAAGAATGCCTCGGGCATGATGGCGGAATCCTCGATCGTCACCGCTATCACGATAGGACACGACGATAGTAAGGACCGGGCATGCCTGAAGTGATCGACATTTCGCGCGGCCACAACCCGTTCTCGACGACGGGCGTGACCCGCGACCCTGACGGCATCCCGCGTTACCACGATCTGCCCGCAACGCTGCTGGACATGCTGGCCGAGCACGTCGAGCACCGTCCCGACAGCGAGGCCGTTGTCGAAGTCGGTGCCGGCCGACTGACCTACCGGCAGTTGTGGGACCGCGCCGCACGGGTCGCCGGCGGGCTGCGGGCGGCCGGTGTGCAACCAGGGGAGCGCGTGGCGGTGCGCTACCCCGCGGGCATCAATTGGGTGTTGGCGTTTTGGGGCACGGTGATGGCCGGCGGCATTGTGGTGGCGGTCAATACGCGCTCGGCGCAACCGGAAGTCGAGTTCGTGCTGTCCGACTCCGGGGCGACGCTGGATCTGGCGGCGGACACCCCGCTGCCCGACGGCCAACCCTATGTGGCCGAAGGACTCACGCCTGCGGACACCGCCGCGCTGTTCTACACCTCGGGGACCACCGGGCATCCCAAAGGCGTGCCGACCACTCACGAGGCATTCGTCACCAACACCGAGAATTCAATTCGGTGCGTGGGATTCTCCCGGGATGCCGGCGATGAGCTGCGCACCCTGATCTCGGTGCCGCTGTTTCACGTGACCGGTTGCAACTCACAGCTTTTGGCGGCCATTCGGCTCGGGGGAGCATCGGTGATCCTGCCGACACTCAACGTTGACGGGTTGATCGCCACCCTGAGCGCCGAACGTATTTCGCTGATGGTGACGGTTCCCGCGATCTACTCGTTATTGCTGCGGCACAAGGAGTTCGCCAATACAGATGTGTCCGGTGTTCGCTGGGTGGGCTACGGTGGGGCGCCCATCGCGCCCTCGTTGGTGCGGTCGGTAAAGAATGCGTTTCCGCAGGCAAAGGTGTTCAACGGCTACGGCATGACCGAGTCCGCCTCGCTGATGACCGTGCTACCCGATCGGGACGCGGTCGCACACGCCGACTCCGTGGGGTATGCCGTGCCCTCGGTAGATCTCGGCCTGATTCCGTTCGGCGGCGACGAGCAAGGCGTCGGTGAGTTGGTGGTGCGCGGCGCCAACGTGACCGCCGGGTACTGGAACCGGCCGGAAGCGACCGCTGCCGCGATCGTGGACGGCTGGCTGCACACCGGCGACGTGGTGCGCGTCGACGACGCGGGCCGGGTGCACATCGTCGACCGCCTCAAGGACATCATCAATCGCGGCGGAGAGAACGTCTCCAGCGTCGAGGTCGAAGCGGTGTTGTTGGCCGCGCCCAGTGTCGCGGATGCCTGTGTGCTGGCGGTGCCCGACGAGGTCATGGGTGAGAAGGTCGGGGCCGTGTTGTTCGGCGGCGGCGCGCAGGTCGACGTGCCGGCCGTGCTCGAGCACTGCCGCGGGAAGCTCGCCGACTACGAAATTCCGCAGTACGTCACGGTGGTATCAGAAGCGTTGCCGCGCAATGCCGGTGGCAAGCTACTCAAAGCCAGGCTGCGTGGTGAAGTGCAGTGGGGCGACCCGCTCCGATGAGCGCGACCCTGCTGATCGCGAACCGCGGTGAGATCGCGCTTCGGATCATCCGCACCGCAACCGAATTGGGTATCCAGACCGTCGCGGTCTACGCCGAGGACGACGCCGAGAGTCCGCACGTGCATGCCGCCGAGGAAGCGATCGGCCTGCCGGGCAGCGGCGCCGACGCCTACCTGGACCAGTCGGCCATCCTGGCGGCGGCGAAGAACGCCGGCGCGGAGCTGATCCATCCGGGTTACGGCTTCCTTTCCGAGAACGCCGGATTCGCTCGTGCGTGCGCGGCGGCCGGGTACACCTTCGTGGGGCCGGACGCCGACGTGCTCGAGACAGTCGGCAACAAATCCTCGGCGCGCGCCGCCGCGATCGCTGCCGGTGTGCCCGTGTTGCCCGCCACCGCTGGGCCGAGCAGCGTCGAGGATGTCCGGGCGTTCTTCGCCACCCACGGCGCAGCGGTCATGATCAAGGCGCTGGCCGGTGGGGGCGGTCGCGGCATGCGCCGAGTGGACCGTGCCGATCAGATCGACAATGCCTACCGGCAGTGTGCGGCGGAGGCGCAACTGGGATTCGGCAATGCCGCGGTGTTCGCCGAGGCGCTTCTGGACGACGCCAGGCACATCGAGGTGCAGATCGTCGCCGCCCCGGCCGGGCCCCGCACACACGCGCTCGCCCTCGGCGACCGTGATTGCAGCATTCAGCGCCGCTACCAAAAGGTCGTCGAAATAGCTCCCGCGCAAGGGCTTTCGGATGCGCTGCGCCGCGAGCTGCACCTGGCCGCGGCGCGGCTGTGCGGCGGTGTCGGCCTGCGCGGGCTGGCCACCGTCGAATTCCTGGTCGCCGGTGAGAAATTCGTCTTTCTCGAGGTCAACCCTCGCATTCAGGTCGAGCACCCGATCACCGAGGAGACCACCGGGGTGGACCTGGTGGCCGCACAGCTGGCCATCGCCGGTGGCGCCTCCTACTACCAGCTGGGGTTGCCGTCCGGAATCGCCTCTGACGGTGACGAAGTCATCGGCGAGCCCGCCGTACGGCGCGGCATTGCAATACAGGCCCGGGTCAACATGGAGACCCTGACGGCGCAGGGGGCCGTGGTGCCCGCAGCGGGCGTCTTGACGGTGTTCTCGCCGCCGAGCGGTCCCGGCGTGCGCGTCGACACGTACGGGCGGACCGGGCTGGCGTTGAGCGCGCGATACGACTCGCTGCTGGCCAAGGTCATCACCCACGTGCACGGGTCGTCGTTCGCTGTGGCGCTGCGAAAGTTGCGCACCGCGCTGGCCGAATTCGGTGTCGAGGGTGTCCGCACGAACATCAATTTTCTGCAAGAGCTGCTGTCCGACGGCGAAATTCAGTCGGGTGTGGTGACCACGAGCTTCCTCGATGCCAAGCTTCGGACGCTGGCGGCCGCGGCGCTGAGCCACGAACACGACACCCGGGTGGCGTCCGTCGAGCTCTATCCCGGTGAGGAAGCGCTACGTGCTCAGCTGGCCGGCACCGTGGTCGAGTTGTCGCCCGAGGGCACCGAGCTTTCTCCCGGCGATCAACTGGTCGTGCTCGAGGCAATGAAAATGCAACATGTGCTCGTCGCCCCGGACGCGCTGCGAACGGTCCGCAATCTCGTGGCACCCGGCCAGGTTGTCGGAGCCGGCGATCCGCTGGTGGTCTTCGCCCGCACCGGGGCCGGTATCGGCGGCGAGTCCGCCGTCGCCGCGGTCGACCTCGACCGCCCGCGTGCCGACCTCGACGAGGTCGCCCAGCGCCATCTGCTCACTCTGGACGAGGGACGCGAACCCACGGTGGCCAAGCGGCACAACAAGGGTCGCCGCACCGCCCGGGAGAACATCGCCGATCTGATCGACGCCGGCAGCTTCGTCGAGTACGGCGCGCTCGCCATTGCCGCGCAACGCAGCCGGCGCTCGGAATCCGACCTCATCGCCAACACCCCGGCCGACGGCCTGGTCGCGGGGTTGGCGACCATCGGCGCCGACCGATTCGGGCGCGCGGCGGCCGAGGCGGTCGTGGTGTCCTACGACTACACCGTGCTCGCCGGGACACAGGGCATGCGCAACCATGCCAAGACGGACCGCGTTTTCGACGTGGCCGCCCGAAAACGCTTGCCGGTGGTGCTGTTCGCGGAGGGCGGTGGTGGACGGCCCGGCGACACCGACGTCGGGGGCGCGGCCGGGCTGGATGTGCCGACCTTCCGGGTACTGGCCGGGCTGCGCGGTCAGGTGCCATTGGTGTCCATCGTCTCCGGACGTTGCTTCGCCGGCAACGCCGCGCTGGCCGGAGTGTGCGACGTGATCATCGCGACCCCGGACGCCAACATCGGAATGGGCGGGCCGGCGATGATCGAGGGTGGCGGGCTCGGGGTGTACCCGCCCGAGGCGATCGGTCCGATCGACGTGCAGCGGCACAACGGGGTGGTGAGCCTGATCGCGCGCGACGAGGCGCACGCGGTGTCGCTGGCCAAACAGTATCTGTCGTACTTCCAGGGCAGTATCAGCGACTGGGCGGCACCCGATCCACGGCTGGCCCGACATGTGGTGCCGGAGAATCGGTTACGCGCCTACGACGTACGTCGGGGGATCGAGTCGATTGTCGACGTCGACTCCGTGCTCGAGCTACGCCCCGACTATGGCGTCGGCATCGTCACCGCACTTGTCCGCGTCGAGGGCGTGGCATTTGGATTGCTCGCCAACAGCAGTCACCATCTGGGCGGCGCGATCGATGCCGAGGCCGCCGACAAGGCCGGTGACTTCCTGACTCTGTGCGAATCGTCTCGGCTGCCGGTGATTTCGTTGTGCGACACACCGGGATTCATGGTCGGGCCGGATGCGGAAAAACAGGCCGCGGTCCGCCGGTTCGGCCGGATGTTCGTGTTGGGTGCGCGGTTAACGGTGCCGCTCGGAATGATCATCCTGCGCAAGGGATATGGGTTGGGCGCGATGGCCATGGCGGGCGGCTCGTTCCACGCCCCGCAGTTCACCGTCGCCTGGCCGACGGGGGAGATCGGTGGCATGGGCTTGGAAGGCGCGGTACGGCTCGGCTTCAGTAAAGAGCTGGCCGCCGCGTCCGATGCGGCCGAACGTGAACAGCTATTCGATCGGCTTGTGGCGGCGGCATATCAACACGGCAAAGCACTTCGGGCCGCCACGACGTTCGAGCTTGACGATGTGATCGACCCTTCAGACTCCCGCGCCTGGATCACCAGGCTGACGGGAGGCTGAAGGGTTGTGACGGAGGGATATCAGGCGTGGCCGGATCCGCAGCCGACGCCCGGCAGACATCCGGTGCCACCCGGAACGCCGCCCGGGCCGGCGTTTTGGCCGCCGGAGCCGCAGCCGACACCCGGCAGACATCCGGTGCCGCCCGGACCGCCGCCCGGGCCGTTGTTCTGGCCGCCGGAACCGCAGTTGCCGTTGGCGTCGCAGCCGCCGCCGCCCGGGTCGTCCTTGAAGACGACGTGGGTCGGTGACGGGCCGGTCATGGCCGGGCCGGTCGCAAAACTATCCGCAGCTGCGATCGGTGCGGCGGCGATCGCGGCAGCGACGGCACCGCCGACCACCAGTGGTTTCAGGAGGGTCAATTTCGCTAACATGCGACTCGCATACCACGCATGCCCGCGGACAAAACCTTTCACTGAAAGATTGTTTGCAATCGACGTTCTCCGCTAACGAACTCGGGCCCCACAAAATAAAAGGTGTACGAAGATGACCTCACTGGATTTGACCGGCCGTACTGCGATTATCACGGGGGCCTCGCGCGGAATCGGGTTGGCGATTTCGCAACAGCTGGCAGCCGCCGGCGCCAATGTGGTGCTCACCGCGCGCAAGCAGGAAGCGGCGCAGGAAGCTGCGGCTCAGATCGGGGAGCGGGCGTTGGGCGTGGGCGCTCACGCGGTCGACGAGGACGCCGCGCGCAGCTGCGTGGACCTCGCCTTGGAAAGGTTTGGCAGCGTCGACATCTTGATCAATAACGCGGGCACGAATCCGGCGTATGGCCCACTGATCGACCAGGATCACGCCCGGTTCACCAAGATTTTCGAGGTCAATCTGTGGGCCCCGTTGCTGTGGACATCGCTGGTTGTCAAGGCATGGATGGGCGAACACGGTGGCGCGATCGTGAATACCGCCTCCATCGGTGGCCTGCACCAATCCCCGGCGATGGGGCTGTACAACGCGACCAAGGCGGCGCTGATCCACGTCACCAAACAACTCGCCCTGGAACTGTCACCGCGCATCCGGGTCAATGCCATCGCCCCGGGAGTGGTGCGTACCAAACTGGCCGAGGCGCTGTGGAAGGACCACGAAGATCCGCTGGCCGCCCAGATTGCGCTCGGGCGCATCGGTGAGCCAAGCGATGTGGCGAACGCGGTGGCCTTTCTGGTTTCCGACGCGGCGAGCTGGATCACCGGTGAGACGATGGTCATCGACGGCGGTCTGCTGCTGGGCGGCGCGCAGGGCTTCCAGATTCGGCCCGGGGGCAAGCCATGAGCACGGAGGATTTCTCGGCCGACCTCACGAAGCGGGTGCAAGCGCTGCTGGACGACCACGACCCGGCGACCACTGATCCTCGCGATTTCCTTGGCGCACAATTCGATGCCGGGCTGGCCTGGGTGCATCTGCCACAGGGTTTCGGCGGACTGGACCTGCCGCGTAAAGCGCAGGAACTGGTGAACGCTCGGCTGGGCGCCGCGGGCGCGCCGGTGGGCGGCACCATCAAGAACTTCATCGGAATGGGCATGGCGGCCCCGACCATCGCGGCGTTCGGCACCGACGAGCAGAAGCGAAAGTTCTTGCGCCCGTTGTTCACCGGCGAGCAGGTCTACTGCCAGTTGTTCAGCGAACCCGGCGCGGGATCGGACCTGGCCGGGGTGGCCACGCGCGCGGTCCGCGACGGTGACGACTGGATTGTCAACGGGCAGAAGGTGTGGACGTCGATGGCGCAACATGCGCAGATGGCCATCCTGGTTGCCCGCACCGACCCGACCGTGCCCAAGCACGCGGGCTTGACCTACTTCGTCTGCGACATGACGCAACCGGGCGTCGACGTTCGGCCGCTGCGTCAGATCACCGGTGAGGCCGAGTTCAACGAGGTGTTCCTCACCGATGTCCGGGTGCCCGACACGAATCGGCTGGGCCCCGTGGGCGGCGGCTGGCGGGTTGCGACCACCACGCTCAACAACGAACGCGTCGCGATCGGTGCCAGCTCCGGTGTTCCGCGGGAGGGCGGGATCATCGGGAAGATCGCCCGCGCATGGCGAGACGAGCCGGGGCTGCGCAACGGCGCGATGCACGACGAGCTGATGCGGCTCTGGGTCGAGGCGGAAGTCCTTCGGCTGGCCGGGGAACGGCTTGGGCAAAAGGCCCAAAAGGACCCAGCGGGCCAGCCCGGGCCGGAGGGCGCCGGCATGAAGGTGGCCTTCGCCAAACTGGCGCAAGCGCTCTCGGGTTTCGACATCGAGCTACATGCCGAATCCGGCCTGCAGTACGACGACTGGACCATGCGCAGAACAGAAGTCGTCGACTTGGTCGGCCGCGAACCCGGGTACCGCTACCTGCGGGCACGCGGCAACTCGATCGAGGGCGGCACGTCGGAAATCTTGCGCAACACCATTTCTGAGCGGATTCTCGGCCTGCCGGGCGAACACCGCGTCGACAAGGATGTCGCCTGGAAGGATCTGGACCGATGAGCATCGGGGACCTGCTCTACTCCGACACCGAGGAGGCGTTGCGCGACAGCGTCCGCCACCTGTTCGCCGAGCGGTGTGCACCCGAAGTGGTGGTTCGCGCCTACGACCCAGAGCCACAAGACTTTTCCAACTTGTGGCGGCGCCTGGCCGGTGAGTTGGGGGTCGCGGGTCTGCTGGTGCCGGAATCGCTTGGCGGTGCCGGCGCGAGTGCCCGCGAGGCCGCGGTCGTGATGGAGGAGATCGGCCGCGCCGTCGCGCCGGTGCCGTTTTTGTCCAGCGCCGTGCTGGCCACGGTCGCGCTGGTGGGTGCCGGCGAGACCGAGACCTTGTCTGCGCTGGCCCAAGGTGAGCTCACCGCGGCGCTGGCGGTGCCGCTGTCCACCGCGCCCGGCGATCCGATCGCGGGGGTCAGTGTCGGGGCCGACGGCCTGACCGGCGTGGTCAGCAGCGTCGCCGGCGCGGGCGAGGCCGACGTGTTGGTGGTGCCGGTCGCGGGCCGCGACGGTCTCGAGTTGCACACCGTCTCCACTAGCGCGGCGGGAGTACGGGTGTCACCGTTGCTGGCCTTGGACATGACGAGACCCCTTGCCAACGTGACCTTTTCGGCGGCGCCATCAACTCGCGTCGGACCCGCGGATCAAGGCGTGGCCGCCGCGCTACAGACGGGTGCGGCGCTGCTGGCCTCCGAGCAACTCGGGCTGGCGCGGTGGTGTTTCGAGACCACGCTGGCCTATGCCAAGCAGCGCAAGCAGTTCGGCCGCGCGATCGGCTCGTATCAGGCGATCAAGCATCGGTTGGCGGATCTGTGGTTCGAGGTCGGTGCGGCGACGGCGGCCGCACGCCACGCCGCGGATACTTGCGCTTCCGAAGATCCGGATGCGAGCATCGCCGCGGCCGTCGCGCAGGCGTACTGCAGCGGCATCGCGGTGCACGCCGCCGAGGAGTGTGTGCAGCTACACGGCGGCATAGGCATGACCTGGGAGTATCCGGCCCACCTGTACCTCAAGCGAGCCAAGAGCGATCAGTTGGCCTTCGGCACGGCCTACCGTCATCGGACCCGGCTGGCCGAACTGGTGGACCTGCCGGCCGGCTGAGCGCCATGCGTGTGTTGTTGACGACATACGATTCGCGCGGCGGCGTCGAACCACTGCTGGGGCTCGCGGTGCAGTTGCAGGCGCTCGGCGCCGAGGTGGTGCTCTGCGCGCCGCCGGACGACGAATTCGCTGAGCGGGCAGCTGGTTTCGACGTTCCCCTGGTTGGTTTCGGTCCGTCCGTGCGCGCGATGGCGACCACGGCGACGCGGTCGTCGGAGGCGGACCTGCGCGGGCACCTGCTCGGGTTGATCGCCGCGCAGTTCGACACGGTCGCCGCGGCGGCGCAGGGATGCGACGCGCTGGTGTCGGCCAGCCTGGTGTGGACGTCGGCCGGTGCGCGGTCAGTGGCCGACAAACTCGGTATCCCCTACGTCTACGCGAGCTACCACCCGACCCAGCTGCCGTCGCCGTACCACCCGCCGCCGGAGTACGTCGGCCGGGGGATGGGGACCACCGAGATCGACAACCGGGTGATGTGGGATCACAACGCGCGCAATGCCAATACGTTGTTCGGTCCGACGCTCAACAGCCACCGGGCGGCGATCGGCCTGGCCCCGGTGGACGACGTGCGTGCTTACGCCTACACCAATCAGCCGTGGCTGGCAGCCGACCCGACGCTGGGCCCGTGGCAGCCGCTGGCCGACTTCGACGTCGTGCAAACCGGAGCGTGGCTGTTGCACGACGAACGCCCTCTCGCACCCGAGCTTCAGGAGTTCCTCGACGCCGGCACACCGCCGGTGTACCTGGGCTTCGGCAGCATGCCGTTGTGGGGTGCCAAGGAGGTCGTGCCGATGGCGATCGAGGCGATCCGCGGCCAGGGCCGGCGGGTGTTGCTCTCGCACGGCTGGGCCGAGCTGGCGCTCGGCGATGACCGTGACGACTGTTTCGCCGTCGGCGAGGTCAATCAGCAAGCGCTGTTTGCCCGGGTGGCCGCCGTCGTGCACCACGGCGGCGCGGGCACCACGACGACAGCCGCCCGGGCGGGCGCGCCCCAGCTGGTGGTACCGCAGGGCGCCGACCAGGTGTATTGGGCCTGCCGGGTGGCCGAGCTGGGCATCGGCACCGCATGCGACGGTCCGACTCCGCCCCCGGGCGGCCTGCCGGCCGCACTCGAGGTGGCCCTGGCCGACGAGACCCGCGCACAAGCCGGCACCGTCGCGGCCACGATCCGTGCCGACGGCGCGACGGTCGCCGCGCAGTTGTTGCTCGACGTGGTGAGCCGCGAAAAGCGTTAGTGGGACAGCTCCGAAGCGAAGACCTCCGTCATCGCAGCCCAGTGCCGCTCGGCAGCGGCCGCGTCATAGGGCGCGTTGTCCGGGACCGCGAAGCCGTGCGCTGCCTGATACCACTCGATGGTGTGCCGCACACCGGCCGCCGTCAGCGCCTTGTCGAGCTGTTCGGCGTCATCGGTGGTGAAGGACGCATCGTTCTGCGCGCCGCCCACGTAGACCGTGGCGTTCATCCGGTGGGCCAGCAAGTGCGGGCTGTCCGGGGTGTCGGTCACCAGGCCGCCGCCGTGGAAAGACGCCGCGGCGGCCACCCGGTCCGGAACACGGCCGGCCACCGTCAGCGAGATTCGCCCGCCCATGCAGTAGCCGCACACGCCGAAGCGTTCGCCGGATACGTCGGGGCGCGCCGCCAGGTAGTCGAAGAATGCGCGCGCATCGCTGGCGATTTTGTCCGCTGTCAGGCCGCCAATCATGGAAAACAGGCGCTTGCGCTCTGTTTCGTCGCCGAACACGCTCGCCATGTCGAACGGGGCCCAGTTGCCGTTGCGGTAGTACACATCCGGCAGCAGCACCGTGTAGCCGAATCCGGCCAGTTTGGCCGCCATTTGTCCGAAGGTGTCGCGCAGTCCGCCGGCGTCGGGGTACATGACCACGCCGGGCCAGGCGACTTGGGATTGCGGACCTTCGGGCGTGAAGAGGTGGACGGTGCAGGTCCCGTCGGCGGTGGTGATGGTGTCGGTGATGTTCGGCATGGCACCCGTTCTACTCCTGGGATCTGAACCTAAATTCATCGGCGCCGCCGCGCCGCGCCCGGCTTCGCCACGCCCGCGATCGCGGCTAAGCTGACCGCGTGCCGATCGCCGCCCCGGTTCCTGCGCCGTACGAGGACTTGCTGCGCCTGGTCCTAGAGACGGGTTCGGCCAAATCGGACCGCACCGGCACCGGAACCCGCAGCCTATTCGGCCAGCAGTTGCGCTACGACCTGTCGGCCGGATTCCCGCTGCTGACCACCAAGAAGGTCCATCTCAAATCGGTGGTCTACGAGTTGCTGTGGTTCCTGCGCGGCGACTCCAACGTCGGCTGGCTACACGAACACGGCGTCACGATCTGGGACGAATGGGCCAGCGACACAGGCGATCTCGGGCCCATCTACGGCGTGCAGTGGCGATCCTGGCCAACCCCTTCCGGTGAGCACATCGACCAGATCAGCGCGGCGCTGGAGCTGCTGCGCACCGACCCGGACTCCCGGCGCAATATCGTGTCGGCCTGGAACGTCGGCGAAATCCCGCAGATGGCGCTCCCGCCGTGTCACGCGTTCTTCCAGTTCTACGTGGCCGACGGACGGCTGAGCTGCCAGCTTTACCAGCGCAGCGCGGACCTGTTTTTGGGCGTGCCGTTCAACATCGCCAGCTACGCGCTGCTGACCCACATGATGGCGGCCCAGGCCGGCCTCGGTGTCGGGGAGTTCGTCTGGACCGGGGGCGATTGCCACATCTACGACAACCACGTCGACCAGGTGCGGACCCAGCTCAGCCGCGATCCGCGGCCGTACCCGGAACTCTTTCTAGCCCAACGGGATTCGATCTTCGACTACACCTACGACGACGTCGTCGTGAAGAACTACGATCCGCACCCGGCGATCAAAGCTCCCGTCGCTGTATGACACGCGCCGGCGACGATGCAGAGCGAAGCGATGAGGTGGGGGTACCTCCCGCTTGCGGGGGAGAGTGGCGCGCTTGACCACCGTGGGCTTGGTGTGGGCGCAGTCCACATCCGGGGTCATCGGCCGCAATGGCGACATCCCGTGGCACGTGCCGGAGGACCTGGCCCGCTTCAAGCAGGTGACCGTGGGCCAAACCGTGATCATGGGTCGGCGGACCTGGGATTCGTTGCCGGCTGCGGTGCGGCCGTTGCCGCGCCGCAGAAACATCGTCCTGTCCCGCCAGGCCGACTTCAAGCCTGAGGGAGCCGAAGTGGTCGACTCCCTCGAAGAGGCCCTGACCGAGCCCGAAGCGTGGGTGATCGGCGGCGCCCAGATCTACCGGCTCGCGCTGCCGCGCGCCACCCGATGCGAGGTCACCGAGATCGAGATCGACCTGGTTCGCGACGACGAGGACGCGCTGGCCCCGGTGCTCGACGAGACTTGGCTCGGTGAGACGGGGGAATGGCAGGTCAGCCGGTCCGGGCTGCGGTATCGGTTTCACAGCTATCGTCGGCCCTGAGCGCTCGTCTCGGCGTCGACGCCCGTGACCTGACATACTCGACGGGGGTCGGCGGGTCGGAGTGACGGGGTTTAGGGCATTTCCAGGGAGGGGAAATTGGCAGTGATTACCGAACCCACATCGGCATTCACCCGCAAGTTCATGGGGTACGACGCGACCGCTGTCGATGCCCACATCGAGATGTTGACCACCAAGCAGAGTCTGTTGCTCAACGACGTCGAGAGCCTGCGGGCCCGGCTCAAGGAATCCGGGGAGGAAGCGACCGCGCTGCGCAAGGAGGTCGCCGTCCTGACGGACACCTCACCCGCGCCCCAGGCGATGCAGCAACGGATGGCGAAGATGCTGCGGCGTGCGGTCGACGAAATTTCGGAGATGCAAGCCGAGGCGCGGGCCGAGGCGGAGGCGCTGATCACCGCGGCGGAAGCGGAGATCGAGGCCGAGCAGCGCAAGCACCAAGAGGTGTTGGCGGACATGGCCTCCCAGCAAAAGGCGATGGAAGCGCAGTATCGCAAAACCAAGGAGACGCTCGAGGCCGAACTGGCCAGCATGCGCGACGACGCCCAGCGGGCGCGTGAACAGCTGCTCGCCGACGCCAAGGAGCAGGTCGACCGGGATCGTGAACAGGCCCGGCGGGCGGTGGACGCCGCGAGCGAGCAGCGGATCAAAGTCCTCGAACAACTGATGGGCGTATACCGCGACCTGGAATCGGTTCCGGCCGCGCTCGAGACGGCATACCAAGAACAAAAGAATCCGCCGGAGCGCAGCGGTGCCGCGCCGGTGGACGAGAAAGTCAGCGCGGGGTGAGCCTGCGCTGAGAGCGGCGCAAAGACCGGTATTCTCGGCGCGTGTCGATCAGGAGGCTGACCGCCGCGCAGGCCCGGCGGATAGCCGTTGCGGCCCAAGGGTTTAACGAGCCGCGACCCGGCGGCGAGATCACCCGCGCCCACCTGCGTCGGCTGATCTCGAGAATTCAAGTGCTGCAACTGGATTCGGTTTCCGTAGCGGTACGTGCGCATTACGCGCCGGTGTTCAGCAGGCTCGGCCCCTACGACCGCGACGTGCTGGACCGCGCCGCCTGGGGCCCACGCTCGGCGCGGCTGCTGGCCGAGTACTGGGCACACGAGGCCGCACTGATGGCCGTCGACGACTGGCCGCTGCTGCGCTGGCGGATGCGCCAGTACCGGCACGGCCGCTGGGGCACCCACATCGTCAAGGCCAACCCGGCGCTCGCCGACAAGATCGTCGCCGCCGTCCGCGAACTCGGGCCGAGCACCGCCGGACAGATCGAGGCCCATCTCGAGGCCGAACCTCGCGGGCCCAAAGGAAGCTGGTGGGGCAGTCGCAGCGACACCAAATGGGTGGCCGAGGCACTGTTCGCCTCCGGGGTGCTCACCACGGCCACCCGGGTCGGCTTCGCCCGCCACTACGACCTGGTGGAACGGGTGCTGCCGGCGAGCGTGCTGGCCCGCGAGGTCGACGACGCCGAAGCCATCCGCGAGCTCATCCTGCGCGCGGCCACCGCCCTGGGGGTGGGCACCGAGGCCGACCTCCGCGACTACTTCCGGCTGTCCGCGCAACAGGTCAAACCGGCGATCGCCGAGCTGGCGGCCGCCGGCGACATCGAGGCGGTCAGCGTCGACGGCTGGTCGGCGCCCGCGTATCTGCATGCCGGCCGGTCGGTGCCCCGGCTCGATCGCGGCACCGCGCTGCTGTGTCCGTTCGACCCGTTGATCTTCTTCCGGCCTCGGGTGCAGCGGCTGTTCAATTTCCATTACCGCATCGAGATCTACACCCCGGCGCCCAAGCGCCAGTACGGCTATTACGTGTGGCCGCTGCTGGTGGACGGTGAGCTGATGGCACGAGTCGACCTCAAGGCCGACCGCGCCGCCGGCACGCTGCGCGTGGTGGGCGCGTTCGGTGAGCCCCAGCATGCTGGCCGGGTGTCGCGCTCCCGGGCGGCCGCTGCGCTGGCCGGCGAGCTGGAGTCGATGGCGTCATGGCTTGGCCTGGGCGGGTTTACCGTGTCCGGCCGCGGTGATTTGGCCGGGGAATTGCGCACCGCCGCCAAGCGGGTGAGCTGATGCCGCCGCCGTCAAAGGAGCTCAGGGCCACGCTGTGGAAGGCGGCCGAGAAGCTACGCGGGTCGGCGTCGGCCAGTGAGTACAAGGACGTGATTCTGGGGCTGGTGTTCCTCAAGCACGTGTCCGAGTCGCACTGGAACATGTTGGCGGACAACGCAAAAGCCGACAATATCGGTCGTTTCGTCGATGACGCGATGGGTGCTGTGATGGCCGGCAATCCGGCCCTTGCCGGGATGCTGCCGCGGCTCTACGAAAGCCTCGACCAGCGCCGGCTCGGTGAGCTGGTGGAGCTGCTCGACGGCGCGCGACTGCAACCGCAGGACGGCCGCCGCCCCCGGGACCTGATGGGGGAGGTGTACGAGTACTTTCTCGGCAACTTCGCTCGCGCGGAAGGCAAACGGGGCGGGGAGTTCTTCACACCGCCCAGCGTGGTGCGCCTCATCGTGGAGGTCCTGGAGCCGGCGGGCGGGCGGGTGTACGACCCGTGCTGCGGCTCGGGCGGAATGTTCGTGCAGACCGAGAATTTCATCGCCGCCCGCGACGGTGACCCGAAGGACGTGCGCATCTACGGGCAGGAGGGCGTCGAGCAGACCTGGCGAATGGCGAAGCTGAACCTCGCCATTCACGGGCTCGACAACACCGGCCTCGCCCGGGGCGACACGTTCGTGAACGATGTGCACGCCGGCGTTCAGATGGACTACGTGATGGCCAATCCGCCCTTCAACATCAAGGATTGGGCTCGCGACGAACACGATCCGCGCTGGCGCTTCGGCGTTCCACCGGCCGGCAATGCCAACTACGCGTGGATTCAGCACATTCTTTCCAAGCTGGCGCCCGGTGGTGCGGCCGGAGTGGTGATGGCCAACGGCTCGATGTCGTCGAACGCCGTCGGCGAGGGCGACATTCGCGCGCGGATCGTCGACGCGGATCTGGTGTCGTGCATGATCGCGCTGCCCGCGCAGCTGTTTCGCAGCACCGGAATCCCGGTGTGCCTGTGGTTCTTCGCGAGGGACAAGGGCGACCGCTCCGGTCAGGTGCTGTTCATCGACGCCCGCGGGCTCGGCTACCTCGTCGATCGCACGGAACGCGCATTGACCGACGGCGAAGTCGTCCGCATCGGCGACACCTGTCACGCGTGGTGCGGGTCGAGCTCGGCGGCGGCGAAGGGCATTGTCTACGAGGATATTCCGGGCTTCTGCAAATCCGTATCGCTGAGCGAGATCGCCGCCGCGGGCTACCTGCTCACACCGGGACGCTATGTCGGTGCTTCCGCTGCCGAGGCTGACGCGGAGCCGGCCGACGAGAAGATCGCGCGCCTGACCGAAGACCTGCTGACGGCGCTCGACGAGTCCGCGCGGCTGGAAACGGTGGTGCGGCAGCAGGTGCGGCGATTGTGCTGAAGGCAACGCTGGGCGAGTATCTCGACTTCAGCACCGGAAGCGGCTCGCCGGCGCGGGTACCGGACGGGCGGTTCCCGGTTTACGGCGCCAATGGCGCGATCGGGTATGCGGCGCAACCCAATGCGAGCGGCCCGCTGATCGTGCTCGGTCGCGTCGGGTCGTATTGCGGCAGCGTGCGCTATTGCGACTCCGATGTTTGGGTCACCGACAACGCGCTGGTATGCCGGGCCAAAGAGCCTGCGGAGACGCGATATTGGTATTACGCGTTGCAGGCCTGCAGGCTGGGCGATCACCGGGCCGGGTCGGGGCAGCCGCTGCTCAATCAGGCGATTCTGCGCGACGTTTCGGTTCGGGCGGTCCCGGGACGCCAGCGGCAGCGGATCGCCGCGCTGCTCGGAGCCTTCGACGACAAGGTGGCCGCCAACGAACGCGTGATCGAGGCCGCGGAGAAGCTGATGGTCGCCATCGTCGAGCCGGTCTCCGATGACGTGCCGCTGTCGAGCCTGGCGCAGCGGTCGACGGTGCTTCGAGGACCGGAGCAATTCGACGATGTCGTCGCGCATTTCAGCCTCCCGGCGTTTGACGACGGCGCCACACCACGGCGGGTTTCCGGCGCATCCGTGCGAAGCGGCAAGTTCGTGTTGTCCGAACCGTGCGTGCTGTTCGCCAAGTTGAATCCGCGGATTCCGCGCATCTGGAATGTGCCGCGGCTACCTGCCGAAATGGCAGTGGCGAGCCTGGAATTCGTCGTGCTGCGACCGAACGGCGTCGACACCTCGGCGCTGTGGGCGGCGGTGCGGCAACCCGACGTCTCGCACCGACTGCAGCAGCAGGTCGCCGGAACCTCGACCAGCCACCAACGCATTACGCCGCGCGACCTGATGGATGTCGCGGTGCGCGACGTGCGGCGTCTGAGCGCCGATGCCGCGCAGACGATCACCAGTCTTGGTGCGCTGTGTCACGCGCGACGCAGCGAATCCTTGCGGCTGTCGGGTTTCCGCGACGCCTTGCTGCCCTTGGTGATATCGGGCGAGGTCCAGCTAAGGTAATCGCCGTGGCCGAGACCGCGCCGCTGCGCGTGCAACTGATCGCCAAGACGGAGTTCTTGGCGCCGCCGAACGTACCGTGGACCACCGACGCCGACGGCGGGCCGGCGCTGGTCGAGTTCGCCGGCCGCGCCTGCTACCAGAGCTGGTCGAAACCCAACCCCAAGACCGCGACCAACGCCGGCTACGTCAAACACATCATCGATGTCGGGCACTTCTCGGTGCTCGAGCACGCCAGCGTGTCGTTCTACATCACCGGCATCTCGCGTTCGTGCACGCATGAACTGATCCGGCACCGGCATTTCTCCTACTCGCAGCTCTCGCAGCGCTACGTGCCAGAGGCGGACTCGCAGATCGTCGTGCCGCCCGGCCTGGAAGACGACCCCGAACTGCGACAGGTCCTGGCCGAGGCAGCCGACGCCAGCCGCGCCACCTACACCGAGCTGCTGGCCAAGCTCGAGGCGAAGTTCGCCGACCAACCCAACGCGATCCTGCGGCGCAAGCAAGCGCGACAGGCGGCCCGGGCCGTGCTGCCGAACGCCACCGAAACCCGCATCGTCGTGACCGGGAACTACCGGGCATGGCGGCACTTCATCGCGA
This sequence comes from Mycobacterium sp. IDUB_19, assembly GCF_055419445.1. Lineage (NCBI taxonomy): Bacteria > Bacillati > Actinomycetota > Actinomycetes > Mycobacteriales > Mycobacteriaceae > Mycobacterium > Mycobacterium sp. IDUB_19. The sequence goes on from NZ_JBVAXR010000003.1 coordinate 167,238, forward strand.
TGCGTGCCAGCGAGCATGCCGATGTGGAAATCCGGCGTCTGGCCATTGAATGTCTGCGTCAGCTCGTGGCGGTCGCACCGGCGGTATTCGCCGATTTCGAGATCTCCACGCTTGCCGATGGGACCGAGGTCGCGACCAGTCCGTTAGCCACCGAAGCCTGAGACGCGCGGTGGCGCCGTCGGGTGTGCCCTCTGGGCTTCGGGTGTGCGTCTAGGGCGCCGATTTCGCGCTATTGCGACCTTGAGTGCACACTCGAAGCCCCCCGGACCCCAACAGCCGCGCGGCGGCGAAATCGGCTTGGCACCGCCAGGTAATCTGGGATCGTGAGTTCCGTCGGATTCGATGCCCCCGCGCGTCTGGGAACCTTGCTGACCGCAATGGTCACGCCGTTTGCCGCCGATGGCTCGCTCGACACCGACGCCGCGGCACGCGTGGCGAACCACCTGGTAGACGCCGGCTGTGACGGCCTGGTCGTCTCGGGAACCACCGGCGAGTCGCCGACCACCACCGACGACGAGAAGCTCGAGCTGCTGCGCGTCGTCCTCGAAGCGGTGGGCGACCGGGCTCGCGTCATCGCCGGAGCGGGCACCTACGACACCGCGCACAGCATCAAGCTGGCCAAGGCCAGCGCGGCCGAAGGTGCGCACGGTCTGCTCGTGGTCACGCCGTACTACTCGAAGCCACCGCAGAGCGGGCTGATCGCACATTTCACTGCTGTCGCCGACGCGACCGACCTGCCGGTGCTGCTCTACGACATCCCGCCGCGGTCGGTGATCCCCATCGAGCCCGACACCATCCGCACGCTGGCGTCGCACCCGAACATCGTCGGGATCAAGGACGCCAAGGCTGATCTGCACAGCGGCGGCCAGATCATCGCCGAAACCGGATTGGCCTACTACTCCGGAGACGACGCGCTCAACCTGCCCTGGCTGGCGATGGGCGGGATCGGATTCATCAGCGTGATTTCCCACCTGGCCGCCGGTCAGCTACGAGAGTTGTTGTCCGCCTTCAATTCCGGGGACATTGCGACCGCCCGCAAGATCAACGTGGCGGTCGCGCCGCTGTGCAACGCGATGGGCCGGCTGGGTGGGGTGACGCTGTCCAAGGCAGGCCTGCGGCTGCAAGGCATTGACGTCGGCGATCCCCGGCTACCGCAGGTGCCGGCGACGCCCGAGCAGATCGACGCGCTGTCCGCCGACATGCGTGCGGCCTCGGTACTCAGGTGATCGACACGTGAACGAAGACCTCAGCCCGCCAGGTCCGTTGACCACAGGTGGGTTGCGGGTGACCGCGCTCGGTGGGATCAGCGAAATCGGCCGCAACATGACGATTTTCGAACACCTGGGCCGGCTGCTGATCATCGACTGCGGGGTGATGTTTCCCACTCACGACGAGCCGGGTGTCGACCTGATCCTGCCCGACCTGCGCCACATCGAAGACCGGCTGGACGACATCGAGGCGCTGGTGCTCACGCACGCGCACGAGGACCACATCGGGGCGATCCCGTTCCTGCTCAAGCTGCGGTCCGACATTCCGGTCGTCGGCTCGAAGTTCACCCTGGCGATGGTCGCCGCCAAGTGCCGCGAGCATCGCATCAAGCCGGTGTTCGTCGAAGTCAAAGAGGGGCAGAGCAGCCACCACGGCGTGTTCGACTGCGAATACTTCGCGGTGAACCACTCCATCCCGGACGCGCTGGCCATCGCCGTCTACACCGGCGCGGGAACGGTTTTGCACACCGGTGACATCAAGCTCGACCAACAACCGCTGGACGGCCGGCCCACCGACCTCCCCGGCATGTCACGCCTCGGCGACGCCGGTGTGGATCTGTTTTTGTGCGACTCGACCAACTCCGGGATCCCCGGTGTCGGGCCGTCCGAAAGCGAGGTCGGGCCGACCCTGCACCGGCTGATCCGTGGTGCGGAAGGGCGCGTCATCGTGGCGTGCTTCGCTTCCAACGTCGACCGGGTGCAGCAAATCATCGACGCCGCAGTGGCTTTGGGTCGGCGGGTGTCGTTCGTCGGGCGATCCATGGTGCGCAATATGGGCATCGCCCGGGACTTGGGCTTCCTGCGGGTCGACGACTCCGACGTGATCGACATCGGGGCCGCCGAGATGATGGCGCCCGAACGGGTGGTGCTGATCACCACCGGCACCCAGGGCGAGCCGATGGCGGCGTTGTCCCGGATGTCGCGCGGCGAGCATCGCAGTATCACGCTGACCGCCGGGGACCTCGTGGTGCTCTCGTCGTCGCTGATCCCCGGCAACGAGGAAGCGGTCTACGGCGTGATCGACGCGCTGGCCAAGGTCGGCGCCCGGGTCGTCACCAATGCCCAAGCCCGCGTACATGTTTCGGGTCACGCCTATGCCGGTGAGCTGCTCTTCCTGTACAACGGGGTGCGGCCCCGCAATGTGATGCCGGTGCACGGGACCTGGCGCATGCTGCGCGCCAACGCCAAGCTCGCCGCCACCACCGGAGTGCCGGAAGAATCAATCCTGTTGGCCGAGAACGGCGTCAGCGTCGACCTGGTCGGGGGCAGGGCATCGATTGCCGGAGCGGTGCCGGTCGGCAAGATGTTCGTCGACGGCCTGGTCACCGGCGACGTCGGCGACATCACCCTGGGCGAGCGGCTCATTCTGTCCGAGGGATTCGTCGCGGTGACCATCGTGCTCACCCGCGGCACCGGGCGTTCGGCGACTACGCCGCACCTATATTCACGCGGCTTCTCCGAGGATCCCAAGGCGCTCGAGCCCGTGGTGCGCAAGGTCTCCGAAGAGCTGGAAGCGCTGGCCGGGGCAGGAGTGACCGACCCGAACCGGATCGCTCAGGGTGTGCGGCGCACCGTTGGCAAGTGGGTGGGCGAAACCTTCCGCCGCCAGCCCATGATCGTGCCGACCGTCATCGAAATCTAGATTTTCTCGGCTAGATCTTTTCCGCGAAAGCCGACCATTCCAGCTGCGACGCCTTGAGTTTGCGGCCGGTCGGCTCGACGTAACGCGCGACGAGTTCCTCCGGTCCGGCCTGCTCGACCAGCCGCCAACCGTACTCGGCGATGAAGTCGGCGACCTCGTCGGGCTCCAGGCCGAAATGCCAAAGTTGTTGGCGCTGACGGACAGTGCGGTACAACGTCCGGGTGCCGTACCGATTCGTCCCGTCGATGAAGTCCCGGCGGACGTAGGTGAACACCAACCGGCTGCCCGGGGCGGCCGCGCGCAGCCCGTCAAGGGTTCGCCGCACGCCGTCCTCGGTGAGGTACTGCGTCACGCCTTCGCAGATGAAGAAAGCCCGGTAATCGGTGTGATAGCCGTGCTCGGCCAGGGCGGTGAGCAGGTCGTCGCGCTCGAAATCCAAGGCCACCAACCGAACCGACAGCGGTGGACCGCCTAGCACCCGCCGCAGCGTCTTGGCTTTCCTGGCGATGTTGACCGGCAGATCCACTTCGAAGACCGGGATACGGACTTGCCGGTTCAGCAGGTAGGCGCGGGTATCCAGACCGGCGCCGAGGATGACGACCGCATTGATGTCGTCGAGCGACTCGGTGATCTTGTCGGCGATGAAACGCTTGCGGCAGGCCAAGTTCGCCCACAGCCCGGGGCCGCTGAATTCCGATCCGCGAATCATCAGGCGACGGATCGGTGCTGCCCGGGTCGCGGCGACCAGCCAGCGCAGCGGGGCCGGCAGGAAAAGGTCCGCGAGGTCGTCGTCGACCAGCCGGCGCCCGGCTGGTTCGTTCTGCTCGACGGCGGCCAGCACCATCGGGCCAAAAGCAGTCTGAGCCGCGGGGTTTCGTGCCATGGCTGCTACTTGTTCAAGAAGCCCGCGTCGACCGGCAACGTCACGCCGGTGATGTAGCGCGCCTGGTCGGACACCAGCCACGCCACCGCGTTGGCGATATCCTCGACGTCTAGCACCTCCACCGGCATGGCATTGCCCATGGCTCCGGGCGTGTCGGTCGCGGCGGCCATCTTGGCCAGCCATTCCCGGGTGAACTCGTTGTTGATCATCGGCGTCTCCACACCGGACGGATGGATCGAGTTGACCCGAATCATCTCCCTCGCAAGCAGATTCGCGTATACCCGCATCAACCCGACGACCCCGTGCTTGGCGGCTGCATAGCCGACCGAACCGGCGTCCGCGCTGCCGACGCCGGCCAGCCCGGCACTCGAACTGATCAGCACGATCGACCCGCCGGTGCCCTGGGCGACCATGGTGGGTATCGCGGCCTTGATGGTGTTGTAGACGCCGGTGAGGTTGACGTCGATGACATCGCGCCAGCCGTCGTCCCCGGATTGCATGGGTGCGATACCGGCGTTGGCCACCACGATGTCGAGCCGGCCGAGCTCGTCGATACCGGCCTGCACGGCGGCCGACAGCGACGCGCGATCACGCACATCGCCCTGTTTGGCCACGATCCGGGCGCCGGTGTCTTCGACGAGTTTGACGGTGGCCGCCAGGTCCTCCGGCGTGGCCAGGGCATAGCGGACACTGTCGATCTGCGCGCACAGGTCGACGGCGATCACATCGGCGCCGTCGGTGGCCAGTCGAACCGCGTGCGCGCGGCCCTGGCCGCGGGCCGCGCCGGTGATCAGCGCGACCTTTCTTTCCAGGGGCCGCCCTGTCACTGGCGCAGTTGTCCCTTGTCCGCGTCGCCCGCGGGAACCGGCTGCAGCATCTTGATGTCCGGGGCTCCGGCCAGGTGCTCGCCGACAGCGGTGAACATGCCCCCGACCGCGGGAGCGGTGCTGTGGGTCTTCAGCGCCTCTTCGTCGGCCCACTGCTCGATGAACACGAACGTCTCACCGGTCTGGTGCAACGAGTACAGCTGGCACCCCGGCTCGCTGTGCACCTCTTCAACCGTGCGGGTCAGGATGTCGCGGACGGTGTCGACGGACTCGGGTTTGACGGTCAGGGTGGCGAAAACGACGACGGGCATACGGAGCTCCTTGAGGGGTAGCGGCGGGATGGCTGTCACCCTACTCACACAGAATTGACGGCCGCCGCGATGCCCGCCGCGGCCCAAGAGCGCTGCTCTCGGCCATTTCGGGCCTTGTCGAAGCGCTTCGAAGACCGAATCGACACGGTTTTGTGACCCGTGTGGCTGATGGTGAATATGGGGCGGTTGCGACTAGGCTGGACCCCATGGCTAGTAAGACCGCTGCCCGCTCCAGAACCCGAACGAGCAGGTCAAAGGCCACTTCGCGCACCAGCGGGTCTCGAAGTGCGCGACCGGCACCTGCCCGCAAGAAGGCGCGCAGGCCAGCCAAGCGGCACCACCGGTCCCTACTGGTTGCCGCCGGGATGACCGGCGGGCGCGCGATGCGCGCCACCTGGCTGATGGCGGCGCGGGGCACCGGCGGTGCGGCAAGGTCGATCGGGCGGGCCCGCGACATCGATCCGGGGCACCGCCGCGACGGAATCGCGCTGGTTCTGCTCGGCGTTGCCGTCGTGGTCGCCGCGAGCTCATGGTTCGACGCGGCGCGGCCGGTGGGCGCCTGGGTCGATGCGGTGCTGCGCACGTTCATCGGCGCCGGCGTGCTGGCCCTGCCGGCGGTCCTCGCCGTGGTGGCGGTGATGCTGATGCGCACTGCGCCCAACCCCGAGGCGCGGCCCCGGCTGATCCTGGGCGCGAGCATGATCAGCCTTTCGCTACTCGGTCTGCGCCACCTGTGGTCGGGTTCACCTGGAGACCCCGAATTGCGCCGTCGCGCAGCGGGATTCATCGGCTTTGCCATCGGCGGTCCGTTGTCGGAGGGGTTGACACCCTGGATCGCGGCACCCCTGTTGTTCATCGGCGCGCTATTCGGGCTGCTGTTGTTGACCGGCACCACGATGCGCGAGCTGCCCGAAATGATGCGAGCCTTGTTCGGCACCCGGTTCGTGGATGACCTCTACGCCGACGACGGCGATTACGACTACGACGACGCCGAAGGCCAACCGCGCGAAGACTTTTCCGACGGTTACTACGACGACGGCGCATTCGACAAGGAGCCGCAGCCCTGGCCGTCGGCGGACGGGGCCGTCGCTCTCGACGACCCGCTCCCGGACGACACTCCCACCGTTCCGGAACCAGCTATCGCCAAGACCCGCCGTCGCGCCAAGAAGCAGGACACCCAGGTCACCGACCGGGTCGTCGAGGGCCCCTACAACCTGCCGTCGCTGGACCTGCTGGTGGCCGGTGACCCACCCAAGAAGCGCAGCGCGGCCAACACGCAGATGGCCGACGCCATCAGCGAGGTGCTGAGCCAGTTCAAGGTCGACGCCGCCGTCACCGGCTGCACCCGCGGTCCCACCGTCACCCGCTACGAGGTCGAGCTGGGGCCGGGCGTCAAGGTCGAGAAGATCACGGCGCTGCAGAAGAACATCGCCTACGCCGTGGCCACCGAGAGCGTGCGCATGCTGGCGCCGATCCCCGGCAAGTCCGCCGTCGGTATCGAGGTGCCCAACACCGACCGCGAAATGGTGCGGCTGGCCGACGTTCTCACCGACCCGTCGACCCGCCGCGATCACCACCCGCTGGTCATCGGCCTCGGCAAGGACATCGAAGGCGACTTCATCTCGGCCAACCTGGCCAAGATGCCGCACCTGCTGGTCGCCGGCTCGACCGGTTCCGGTAAGTCCAGCTTCGTCAACTCCATGCTGATTTCGCTGCTGACCCGGGCCACCCCGGAAGAGGTCAGGATGATCCTGATCGACCCGAAGATGGTGGAACTGACGCCGTACGAGGGCATTCCGCACCTGATCACCCCGATCATCACCCAGCCGAAGAAGGCGGCGGCCGCGCTGGCCTGGCTGGTCGAGGAGATGGAACAGCGCTATCAGGACATGCAGGCGTCGCGGGTGCGTCACATCGACGACTTCAACGCCAAGGTGCGATCCGGCGCAATCACCGCGCCGCTGGGCAGCCAGCGCGAGTACCGGCCGTATCCCTATGTGGTCGCGATCGTCGACGAGCTGGCCGACCTGATGATGACCGCGCCGCGTGACGTCGAGGACGCGATCGTGCGGATCACCCAGAAGGCCCGTGCCGCCGGCATCCACCTGGTGCTGGCCACCCAGCGGCCGTCCGTGGACGTGGTCACCGGGCTGATCAAGACGAACGTGCCGTCGCGGCTGGCGTTTGCCACGTCGTCCCTCATCGACAGCCGGGTGATCCTGGACCAGGCGGGCGCCGAAAAGCTGATCGGCATGGGCGACGGGCTGTTCCTGCCGATGGGTACCAACAAACCCATCCGGCTACAGGGCGCCTACATCACCGACGAAGAGATCCACGCCGTCGTCACCGCCTGCAAGGACCAGGCCGAACCCGAATACACCGACGGCGTCACCACCGCCAAGCCCACCGGCGAGCGCACCGACGTCGACCCGGACATCGGCGACGACATGGACGTCTTCCTGCAAGCCGTCGAACTGGTGGTGTCCAGTCAGTTCGGCTCCACCTCGATGCTGCAGCGCAAGCTGCGGGTCGGCTTCGCCAAAGCCGGCCGGCTGATGGACTTGATGGAAACCCGCGGCATCGTCGGGCCCAGCGAGGGGTCCAAGGCGCGCGAGGTGCTGGTCAAGCCCGACGAGCTGGCCGGGACGCTGGCGCTGATCCGCGGCGGCGCCAACGCCGACGGATCCGACGAGGATTCCGACTAGACGCCGACGAATAGCGCCGTCGACGAGTCAGAGCAGCAGCAGCATCCGGGTGTTGCCCAGGATGTTCGGCTTGACGTAGCTCAGGTCCAGGAACTCGGCGACACCGATGTCGTAGGAGCGGCACATCTCCTCGAACACCTCGGCGGTGACCGGCGTGCCCTCGATCTCGGTGAACCCGTGCCGGCCGAAGAACTCGGTTTCGAAGGTCAACACGAAGATCCGCTCCAGCTGCAACTCGCGGGCGACTTCGAGCAGTCGCGTGACGATCGAGTGGCCGACGCCGTGGCCCGTCGCCGCAGGGTCGACCGCGACGGTGCGGATCTCGCCGAGATCCGACCAGAACACGTGCAACGCGCCGCAGCCGACCACTCTGCCGGCAAGCTCGGCCACCCAGAACTCTTGGACGGCTTCATACAGCGTCACCAGGGGTTTTTCCAGCAGGATCTTGCCCGCATAAGTGTCGACGAGGTGCTTGATCGCGGGGACATCGGAGGTTCGCGCGCGCCGGACGACGACTGGCCCGCTATCCCGAGAACGTTCGGTCACGGGTATCAGTATTGACATCTGGGGCGGCTGCGCTGGTCAACCGCTATTCTGTTGCGGTGTCGGGGCAGCCGCAGACAGGACCGGTGGCGGGGCGCGTCAGCATCGCCAACCTCGCCAATGTCCTGACGCTATTGCGGCTGGTATTGGTTCCGATCTTCCTGCTCGCATTGTTCGCCGGCGGCGGCCACGAAACCCCGGCCCGGGTGGTGGCTTTCGTGGTGTTCGCGGTGGCGTGCATCACCGACCGGCTGGACGGCCTGCTGGCCCGCAACTACGGCATGGCCACCGAATTCGGCGCGTTCGTCGATCCGATCGCCGACAAGATGCTGATCGGATCGGCGCTGGTCGGGCTGTCGATGCTGGGCGACCTGCCGTGGTGGGTCACCGTGCTGATCCTGGCCCGCGAGATCGCGGTGACGGTGTTGCGGCTGGCCGTGATTCGCCGCGGCGTCATTCCGGCCAGCTTCGGCGGCAAGCTCAAGACTTTTGTCCAGGCGGTGGCCATCGGGTTGTTCGTGCTGCCGCTGTCGGGACCGTTCGTGGTGGTGGCGTCGGTGGTGATGGCCGCCGCGATCGTGCTGACGGTGGTCACCGGAATCGACTATGTGGCCTCGACCATCAGGGAAGTGCGCCGGACGGGAACCTAGACGGCCGCTGCTGGCGTTGACCTGATGAAGCAGCTTTGCCGGACGAAGGAGATCAGCATGTCGCCACTGGTGCGCGAGGTCATCGGCGAGGTGCTGCGCCTGGCCCGAACGTCACAGGGTCGGACGCTGCGCGAGGTGTCGGACACCGCCCGGGTGAGCCTCGGGTATCTCTCGGAGGTGGAGCGCGGCCGCAAAGAGGCCTCCAGCGAGCTGCTGCACGCGATCTGCGACGCGTTGGAGGTCCCGCTGTCGGCGGTGCTCACCGATGCCGGTGAGCGGATGGCCAACGAGGAGCGCGCGGCCCGCAGCGTGCCGAACGGCGAGGCGAGCGTCACCACCATCGACGCGAGCACCAAGGTCGTCATCCGGCCCGTGGCGTCGCTCGTGGTGGCCTGAGTGTCAGGATTGCTCGGCGACGCCTATCGCGCGCCAGGGGTGGGGCGATCGGCGCCGACCCGATAAATTGAGCGGCAGGGTGATCGCTAGGGCCTATCGTGGGTCCTCCGGCACACAGAAACGAAGGTGGAGCTAACTCATGGCCAATCCGTTCGTCAAAGCGTGGAAATACGTCATGGCGCTGTTCAACGCGAAGATTGACGAGCACGCAGACCCCAAGATCCAGATTCAGCAGGCCATTGAGGAAGCCCAGCGCACGCATCAGGCGCTGACCCAGCAGGCGGCACAGGTGATCGGCAACCAGCGTCAGCTGGAGATGCGCCTCAACCGGCAACTCGCCGACATCGAGAAGCTCCAGGTCAACGTGCGCCAGGCCCTGACGCTGGCCGACCAGGCCACCTCCGGCGGCGACGCGGCCAAGGCCACCGAGTACACCAACGCCGCCGAGGCGTTCGCGGCCCAGCTGGTGACCGCCGAGCAAAGCGTCGAAGACCTCAAGACGTTGCACGACCAGGCGCTGTCCGCCGCCGTCCAGGCGAAGAAGGCCGTCGAGCGAAATTCGATGGTGCTGCAGCAGAAGATCGCCGAGCGCACCAAGCTGCTCAGCCAGCTCGAGCAGGCCAAGATGCAGGAGCAGGTCAGCGCGTCGCTGCGGTCGATGAGCGAGATCGCCGCGCCGGGCAACACCCCGAGCCTCGACGAGGTCCGCGACAAGATCGAACGCCGCTACGCCAACGCGGTCGGCTCCGCCGAACTCGCGCAGGGTTCGGTGCAGGGCCGCATGCTCGAGGTACAGCAGGCCAGCGTGGAGATGGCGGGCCATTCCCGGCTCGAGCAAATTCGCGCGTCGATGCGTGGCGAGGCCCTGCCGACGGGCGGTACCCCCGCGGCTCCCGGTGCCACACCTGCCACCCCCGCGCCCGCCGAGAGCGCCGGTGGACAGGTTGCCGAGAAACCCTTTGGTCAGTAGCCGTCCGGTCGGTCTGACATGGCGGTGAAGGCGACGCAGCGCGGGCCCTTTCGGGCACTGCTGCAGCAGGGGCTGGACACCGCCGCCGATCTCACCGGCTTCGTCGCCCAGAAGATCAGCGCGGCCGCCGATCCGCGGGCCCGGCTGCTGCGCCGCCGCCGTCGCGCGCTGCGGTGGGCGTGGATCTTCGCCGCCGGCAGCGTGTTCTGGGGTCTGGTCACCGCGGTGCTGGCGTGGTGGGGCTGGTTCGTGTTGCTGCTGCAGATCACCGGCGGCATCGCGGTCGTCGAGGTGGTACCCGCGACGTTGTTGTTCTTCCGCTACCACTGGCTGAAGTCGGAGCCGCTGCCGGCCAGCCGGCCCGTCAACCCCCGCCGGCTGCCGCCACCCGGTTCCGCGGCGCGACCCGCGATGTATGCGCTCGGCGCTTCCGAGCGTGGATTCTTTTCGTTGTTGGGTGTCATCGAGCGCGGCGCCATGTTGCCGGCGGACGAGATCAGCGACTTGACCGCGGCGGCGAACAAGACGTCGGCGGCGATGGCGTCCAGTGCCGCGGAGGTGGTGTCGATGGAGCGCGCCGCACACAGCTCGGAATCATCGCGGTCGTATCTGGTGCCCACCATCAATGCGTTCACCGCGCAGTTGAGCGCCGGCGTCCGGCAGTACAACGAAATGGTCACCGCCGCAGCGCAATTGGTTTCCTCGGCGAATGGCAATGGCGATGCCGGGCTCGCGGCGGCACACCAGCGCTACCGGGCCGAGCTGGTCGAGGCTACCGATCGCCTGACCGGTTGGGCCCAGGCGTTCGACGAACTGGGCGGCTTACCGCGCCGTTAAGGCCGGCGGCGGCGGCTTCCGGCCGGGTCAGAACGACGCCTTGAGCGACGGCAACACCAGCGCCGCCACACCACGCAGCAACGCCTTGGTCATGTCAAAGAAGTCAAAGTAGTCTCGCCACAGCGTGATTCGCCCGTTGTGGACCTCGAACACGCCGCACACCCAGAACTGCAGCCGCAGCGGGCCGAAGATCAGCGCGTCACTGCGCTCGGTGAGCACGGCGGCGCCGTCGGCGGCAACACGGTGGATCTTGACCTCGAACCCCGCGCGGCCGTCCATTCGGCGGAACAGCTTCATGGCCCGGGCGCGGCCATGGATCGTCGGCAACCCGACGTTCTCGTAGACGAGATTGTCATCCAGCGAGGCATCCGCGGTTTCGAAATCCGCGTCCATCAAGGCGTTCAGAAAAGTCTCGACCGTGCGCGTGTTCGCGACGGCTGTCCCAGTCAGCTCGGTCATGGTGCCAGCGTAGGCGCGTGCCGGCCGGGCCCTGTGGCAGGGTAAGGCGGTGCGAGTCGCCGTGGTCGCCGGGCCGGATCCCGGGCACTCGTTTCCCGCGATCGCGCTGAGTCGGCGTTTCCAGGACGCGGGCGATCAGCCCACCCTGTTCACCGGCGAGGAATGGATCCAGGCCGCCCGCGACGTCGGCATCCAGGCTGTCGCGCTCGACGGGCTCGCGGCGACCGATGAAGACCTCGATGCCGGGGCCCGAATCCACCGGCGTGCGGCGCGGATGGCCGTGCTCAATGTGCCGGCGCTGCGCGACCTGGCGCCCGACCTGGTGGTGTCCGACGTCATCACCGCCGGCGGCGGCATGGCTGCCGAGCTGCTGGGCATCCCGTGGATAGAGCTCAACCCGCATCCGCTGTATCTGCCGTCGAAGGGGTTGCCGCCGATCGGCAGCGGGCTGGCGCCGGGTAGTGGTATCCGCGGCCGGCTGCGCGATGCCGCGATGCGGGCGATGACGGCGCGGTCGGTGCGCGCGGGTCTGGCGCAGCGTGAGAAATCCCGCGCCGAGATCGGACTGCCGGCGCGCGATCCCGGGCCGCTGCGTCGGCTGATCGCCACGCTGCCCGCGCTGGAAGTTTCCCGTCCGGACTGGCCGGCCGAGGCCGTCGTGGTGGGGCCGCTGCACTTCGAACCGACCGATCGGATTCTCGAGGTCCCGGCCGGCTCGGGGCCGGTGGTGGTCGTCGCGCCGTCGACCGCGCTGATCGGGACCGAAGGTCTAGCCGAAGTCGCGTTGGGCTGCTTGACGCCGGGGGAGACATTGCCGGCGGGATCGCGTCTGCTGGTGTCGCGGTTGGGCGGACCGGATCTGACGGTTCCGCCGTGGGCGGTGGTCGGGTTGGGACGTCAGGACGAGCTGTTGGCACATGCCGACGTGGTGATCTGCGGCGGCGGCCACGGAATGGTCGCCAAGACGCTGCTGGCCGGGGTGCCGCTGGTGGTGGTGCCCGGCGGCGGCGACCAGTGGGAGATCGCCAATCGGGTGATGCGCCAGGGCAGCGCGCGGCTGATCCGGCCGTTGACCGCCGACGCGTTGGTCCAGGCGGTCAACGAGGTGTTGTCGACACCCCGCTACCGCGAGGCCGCCCGGACGGCCGCTGCCGGCATCCACCGCGTCGCCGACCCGGTGCGGGTATGCCACCAAGCGCTGGCGCTCGCACGATGATGGCGATCGGTATGTTGGCTGGCGTGCGGCTGACGGAGTTCAACGATCGGGTGGTGTTGCGGTTCGGCGCCGCCTACGGCGCATCGGTGCTGGTAGACCACGTGCTGCCCGGTTTCGACGGCCGGACCGCTTCGCAGGCGATCGAGGACGGCATCGAACCACGCGACGTCTGGCGGGCGTTGTGCGCCGACTTCGACGTGCCTCGCGAGCAGTGGTGAGTATCGCGCGCTACCCGTGAGCGAGTGTGCGTCGAGGGCGCCCTACACGCACGCTTCCCGCCCTGGACGCACACTCAACGCCACCAGCGCACACTCATCTCCGACTCGACCGTGGCGCCTGGCGAAACACGCAGTCGCCGCACACGGCTCGCCCGGGTAGGCGATAAAACAGGCAGCAGCTGTCGCGCCTGAAGCCCAGATGCGAGCCGCTGATAGCGCCGGATCCGGACAGCACGCCGGTGTCCAGCAGGGAGTCGGTGATCTCGACAATCCGCGCGCGTAGGTCAGGCCGCGCCACGAGCAGCGCCCGCGACGCGCCGACCAGTGCGGACGCGATGTTGCCCGCCAGCAGGGCAGGCGCCAGCTTGACCCGCAGACCGCTCTCGAACGGCTGCATATGGTGTTGCACCACAATGCGATACAACAACTCCGCGGAGATGTCCGGCGCCGATATTCCGGTGGGTTCGGGCATGCGGAGCTGTGCCCCGTCGTCGGCACGTTGCAGGTCGTCGAGGTCCGGAACAACGCCATGGGCCAATGCGCATGCCAGCACCGGCGACCACAGCCGGGTGGCGTGGCCGAGATGAACCAGCGAGGCGCCGATCCGTAGGTCCGTCGTGTGGTAGCGCTCCGCGATGGTGTCGATCAAACCGGCGAAGCCGTCGGCGTAGTCCTGGCGGACCGGATGCCATCCTGTCCCGGCACCACCCACAGTCAGCGCGAAAAACCCTTTGTAGGAAGATATTTCGGCCAGCTCGGCGGAGATATCCATGCGTGCGCGACCACCCTCTCTGGGGAGATCCGCCCCAGTGGCTAGCGAGGAAGCGCCGACGGTGAGTATCTGGCTCTCGGGTCGCAAGGTGCCCGATCACAGTGGCGGGACCGCACCGGATTCGCACCGGTTTCCTCAGCTTGTGCAGGCCCGTCGACGCTCTTTCGGTAGCCGATATTGCCACACCGAACCGGCACGGCGTGTCGAACTTGAATCGAACAGGTGTTCGCCTACAGTGTTGATTGTTCGACGATGACTTGTCGGTGGGTCTCTCTAGTGTCACGGCCAACCGACCGATACCGGTCAGAGAACAACGACTACAGGAGAGACACCATGGCGCAAGCCCCCGACCGCGAGAAGGCTCTCGAACTGGCGATGGCCCAGATCGAGAAGAGCTACGGCAAAGGCTCGGTGATGCGTCTCGGTGACGAGACGCGGCAGCCGATCTCGATCATCCCGACCGGATCCATCGCACTGGACGTGGCCCTGGGCATCGGCGGCCTGCCCCGCGGCCGGGTCGTGGAAATCTACGGCCCGGAATCCTCGGGTAAAACCACCGTTGCACTGCACGCGGTCGCCAATGCTCAGGCGGCCGGCGGCGTCGCGGCGTTCATCGACGCCGAGCACGCCCTGGATCCGGACTACGCCAAGAAACTCGGCGTCGACACCGATTCCCTGCTGGTCAGCCAACCCGACACCGGTGAGCAGGCCCTGGAGATCGCCGACATGCTGATCCGCTCCGGCGCGCTGGACATTCTGGTCATCGACTCGGTGGCCGCGCTGGTGCCGCGCGCTGAGCTCGAAGGCGAGATGGGCGACAGCCATGTCGGGCTGCAGGCCCGGCTGATGAGCCAGGCGCTGCGGAAAATGACCGGCGCGCTGAGCAATTCAAAGACCACGGCGATCTTCATCAACCAGCTTCGGGAGAAGATCGGGGTGATGTTCGGCAGTCCGGAAACCACCACGGGTGGAAAGGCGTTGAAGTTCTACGCGTCGGTGCGCCTGGATGTGCGCCGGATCGAGACGCTCAAGGACGGCACTGACGCGGTCGGTAACCGCACCCGGGTCAAGGTCGTCAAGAACAAGGTGGCGCCACCCTTCAAGCAGGCCGAATTCGACATCCTCTACGGCCGGGGTATCAGCAGGGAAGGCTCGCTGATCGACATGGGTGTAGACCACGGCTTCATCCGTAAGTCCGGTTCCTGGTTCACCTACGAGGGCGAACAACTCGGCCAGGGCAAGGAGAACGTCCGCAACTTCTTGATGGAGAACGCCGATATCGGCAACGAGATCGAGAAGAAGATCAAGGAAAAGCTTGGCATTGGCGCGGTCTTGACCGATGACGACGTCCTCCCCGCTCCCGTCGACTTCTGAGCCCTCCCGCGAAGAGCAGGCGCGGGCGTTGTGCCTGCGCCTGCTCACCGCGAGGGCGCGCACCAGGGCCGAGTTGACCGGCCAGCTCACGAAACGCGGATACCCCGGCGACGTCAGTGCCCGGGTACTCGATCGGCTGGCCGCTGTCGGGTTGGTGAATGACCGGGACTTCGCCGAACAGTGGGTGCAGTCCCGACACACCAGGGCGGGAAAGAGCAAGCGCGCCTTGGCCGCCGAGCTACACACCAAAGGCGTCGACAAAGAGGTGATCACCACGGTGCTGGCCGGGATCGACGCCGGTGCCGAGCGAGACCGGGCCGAAGAACTGGTACAGGCCAAGCTACGACGGGACACGCTGAGCGGCGACGACGCGCGGATCACCCGCCGGCTGGTGGGGATGCTGGCACGCCGTGGCTACAGCCAAAACCTGGCCTGTGAAGTCGTCCTCGCCGAGCTCGCCGCCGAACGGGAACGCCGCCGGGTCTAGCTGCGGGTTAATGCCGTCGGCCCCGGTCGCCGTACCATGGCCCCGTGACTTCGACAGTGACGCCAGACGCCGCGAGCCCCTCCGGGGCCGTGGCGGGGTCGGCGCGCACCTATCAAGTCCGCACCTACGGCTGCCAGATGAACGTCCACGACTCCGAGCGGCTGGCGGGCCTGCTCGAGGCGGCCGGCTACCAGCGCGCCGCCAAGGGCGCCGACGCGGATGTGGTGGTCTTCAACACCTGCGCGGTGCGCGAAAACGCCGACAACAAGCTGTACGGCAACATCAGCCACCTGGCCCCGCGCAAGCGCGACAACCCGGACATGCAGATCGCGGTCGGTGGCTGTCTGGCCCAGAAGGACCGAGACTCGTTGCTGCGCAAGGCCCCATGGGTCGATGTCGTGTTCGGCACGCACAACATCGGGTCGCTGCCCACGCTGCTGGACCGGGCCCGGCACAACAAAGTCGCCCAGGTGGAAATCGTCGAGGCGCTGCAGGAGTTTCCGTCGTCGCTGCCGAGCGCTCGCGAATCCGCTTACGCCGCTTGGGTTTCCATCTCCGTCGGCTGCAACAACAGCTGCACCTTCTGCATCGTCCCGTCGCTGCGGGGCAAAGAGGTCGACCGCAGCCCGGCGGACATCCTGACCGAGGTGCAATCGCTGGTGGACGACGGCGTGCTGGAAGTCACGCTGCTGGGCCAGAACGTCAACGCCTACGGGGTCTCGTTCGCCGACCGGGCATTGCCCCGCAACCGCGGCGCCTTCGCCGAGTTGCTGCGGGCCTGCGGGGATATCGACGGGCTGGAACGCGTGCGATTCACCTCGCCGCACCCGGCCGAGTTCACCGATGATGTCATCGAGGCGATGGCGCAGACGCCGAATGTCTGCCCCGCCCTGCATATGCCGCTGCAGTCGGGATCCGACCGGATGCTGCGGGCGATGCGGCGGTCTTACCGTGCCGACCGCTACCTCGGGATCATCGATCGGGTTCGCGCGGCCATGCCGCACGCGGCCATCACCACCGACCTCATCGTCGGGTTCCCCGGTGAGACCGAAGAAGACTTCGCCGCCACTCTCGATGTGGTGCGCCAGGCTCGGTTCGCGGCCGCGTTCACCTTCCAGTACTCCAAACGGCCCGGCACCCCCGCCGCTGAACTCGACGGACAGCTGCCCAAGGCCGTCGTACAGGAACGCTATGAGCGGCTGATCGAGGTGCAGGAGCAGATCTGCATGGAGGGCAACCGGGAGCTGATCGGCCAGAGGGTCGAATTGCTGGTCGCCACCGGCGAAGGACGTAAGGACGCTCGCACGGCCCGCATGACCGGTCGGGCCCGCGACGGCCGGCTGGTGCACTTCACCGCCGACACAGCGGTGCGGCCCGGCGACATCATCACCACGGCGGTCACCGAGGCCGCCCCGCACCACCTGATCGCCGACGCCGGCATCCTGACCCACCGGCGCACCCGGGCCGGTGACGCGCACGCCGCCGGACAACGCCCGCGCGGCATCGGTCTGGGCATGCCAGGCGTCGGGGCCGCCGTCGATCCCGCAGAAACCCCAGCACCCCTTGGATGTACCCGATGACGAAAGACCACACCGGCTTTGACGCCCTGCGTGCCGAGATCGAGGCCGCAGAACGCCGCGTAGCACGCGAGATCGATCCTGGCCCAAGGGGATTCGTCGTTGCGATACTTGTTTTCGTGCTGCTGGGCTCGTTCATCCTGCCGCACACCGGACATGTCCGCGGATGGGATGTGCTGTTCAGCAGTCACGGCGCCGGCGCCGCCGCCTTGTCCCTTCCCTCAAAGGTATTCTCTTGGCTGGCACTGGTTTTCGGTGTCGGTTTCTCGATGCTGGCATTGCTGACGCGTCGCTGGGCGCTGGCCTGGATCGCGCTGGCGGGCTCGTCGATAGCCAGCGCGGCCGGGCTCTTGGCGGTGTGGTCACGTCAGACCGTGGCGGCCGGTCATCCCGGCCCCGGCATCGGGCTGTTCGTGGCATGGATCACCGTGATTCTGTTGACGTTCCACTGGGCCCGTGTGGTGTGGTCGCGCACGATCGTGCAGCTCGCGGCCGAAGAGCAGCGCCGCCGCGTCAGTGCCGAGCAACATTCCAGGCCGCTGCTAGAGACCCTGGGCGATTCGGACACTCCCGAGAGCCCCGAGGACGGGGCGCCCGCGGACCAGGCCGACGGCCGCTAGGACTTGCGGGTCAGCGCGTCGGCGGCCGCTTGGGCCCACTGGCGCCATTGTTCGGCATTGGCTTGTGCCTCTTGGGCTTCTTTGGTCCGGCCGGCCGCGGTCGCCTTGCGGGCCTGCTGCTCGTAGTGCTCGGCGCGGGTCGCGAACTGTTCGGCCCGGGCCTGCGCCTCGGGGTCAGTCCAATTCGCTTCGCCGGCGTCGCGCACCTTCTTCTCGACGGCGCGCAGCCGTCGCTCCAGGTCGGCCGACCGCTCCCGGGGCACTTTGCCGATCGCCTCCCATTTGTCGGCGATCGAGCGCATTGCTGCCCTGGCGGCCTCGTGGTTGCTGGTGTCGATCTTCTCGGCCTCGGCCAGCAGCGCCTCCTTGGCCGAGGCGTTGGCGCGGAACTCCTGATCCTTCTCCGATGTCGCGGCGTTACGGGCGGTGAAGAACGCGTCCTGGGCGGCCTTGAAGCGTCGCCACAGGGCGTCGTCGACGTCCCGGTTCGCCCGCCCCGCCGCTTTCCATTCGGTCAGCAGCTTGCGGAATTCGGCGCTGGTGCCGGCCCAGTCCGTCGAATCGGACATCTCCTCGGCCCGCTCGCACAGGCTTTCCTTGGACTGCCGCACTCCCGCGCGCTCGCGGTCCAACTCGGCGAAATGTGAACCCCGCCGCCGGTTGAACGCCTCGCGGGCCGCCGAATAGCGCTTCCACAGCGCGTCGTCGACCTTGCGGTCCAGACCACTGATTGTCTTCCACTCATCGAGAATCTGGCGCATCCGGTCGCCGGCGACCTTCCAATGCGTCGAGTTGGTGGCCAGCTCCTCGGCCTCGGCGGCCAGCGCCTCCTTGCGGGCGGTCTGCGCGGCCCGGAGCTCGTCGCGGCGGGAGCGATCGGCGGCGACCGCGGCGTCGGCGTGCTCCACCAGGGTGGTCAGCCGGCCCGCCAGCGCGTCGATGTCGCCCAGCACGGAGGCCGTCGGCAACATCTCGGCAAGCGCGGAGGCGTTGGCCTTGATCTTGCGCGCATCGCCGCTCCCGGAGGCCAGCCGCTCCTCCATCAGTGTGACCTCGGTGCTGAGGTCGTCGAACCGCCGGCCGAAGTGGGCGAATGCGGCCTCACGGTCGCCGGCCTGCCAGGAGCCGATAACACGTTCGCCGGCCGAGCTGACCAGCCAGACCGTCCCGTCGTCGTCGACGCGTCCGTACTGGTGCGGATTGCTGGTCGGGGGCAACACCACCGGGTGGGCGCTGGGTCGCGGTGTCGGTCCAGGGCCAGGCCGCGGACCCGGGCGTGGTGTCGGCTTGGGCGCGTCGCTGGAGCGGGGCGCGTCATCGGTCATGCGCTCGTCACAATCTTCTACACCCTTTCGCGCGTTCGCTGTCCCGCGCACCTGCCGCGCGTAGCGGCACCCGTTCAGTCGGGAGACCTGCTGCCATCAACAGCTGCTCCTTCACCGATTCCACCAGTATTCAAGCAGCTTGACGGGCTGTATACCGCAACCTGATCGTCGTCGTCGAGACGGCCCGTTGTGAAACAGTGGTGCACGCAGCATCTTTACTCGAGAACCGCCCTCGACGTCGGAGAGAACCCGCACATGGACAAGCTCGATGTCGCCGCGTTGCTCGCGTTGACTTCCGCGCTGTGCGTCGCGATCGGCGACGTCCTGCAGCAACGCGCGACGCACCGGATTACCGACCCATCGCTTCGCCTGCCGCAGCTGTTCACCAAGCTGGCCCGCAATCAGCGGTGGCGATGGGGCGTGCTGATCCTGACCGGCAGCATCGCGCTGCAGGCGGCCGCGCTGGACCAGGGTTCGGTGCTGCTCGTGCAGGCGTTACTGGTGCTTTCGCTGCTATTCGCGCTGCCGATCAGCGCGAAATTGGCCCAGCGCCCGGTGAGCAGCCGGGAGTGGATCTGGGCTCTGGTGCTGACGGCCGCGGTGACTGTGATCGTCACGGTCGGCAACCCGCGGGCCGGTCATGCGAACGCCTCACTTCAGACCTGGGCCTACGTGGCGGCGGTGCTGGGGCCGCTACTGGTCGGGTCCATCGTGGCCGCCCGCATCTGGGGCGGCGCGCTGGCCGCGGTGCTGTTCGCCTTCGTCTCCGGTGCGCTGTGGGGGATCTTCGCGGTGCTCACCAAGGGTGTCGTCCATCGGCTCGGCGAAGGCGGATGGGCGGTCTTCACCAGTCCCGAGCTGTATGCCTGGCTTCTGGTCGCGTTCGGCGGTTTCGCGTGGGAGCAGTCGGCGTTTCGGGCCGGCGCACTGACGGCGTCCATGCCGACCCTGCAGGTGTCCCAGCCGGTGGTAGCGGCGTTGCTGGGTGTCGTCGTCCTCGGCGAGACGCTGAACACCGGCCGCGGCGGAATGGTCGTCCTTATCGCGGCCGCGTTGGTGGTAGCGGCGGCCACCGCCGAGCTCGCGCGCGTCGATGCCGTCGCGACCGGTAAGCGCATCGACGCGGCGCTCGCTGGCGCCGTCGAGCAACCGGCGTAGCTGCGCGCACCCGGCCGGATAACAGTTCAATTCCACCGTTGCTGGGGGCGTAGGGCGACGTCGCTGCGCCCGGTACCGTAACAGTGACAATTGGTGTTGTTGGTACTTGTGGGGCTACAGGGGGCACGTCAAGATAGCGAAGGTGCGGTCGGTGCGACGGCGGCTGTGGCCCGCGATGTGGCCGCCACGATCGTCGTCGAGCCACCGGTGTCACACAGCCGGTCGTCCGGCTGTGTGACACCATTGGGGGCGAGTTCGTCGGTCTTGTCGGGCGTCAGCAGCCAGCCACAGCCGTGCCACAGGCTGTTCATAGGTTCGTGAACTACTTATTGCGCAGGACCGTTTCTTGTTCGAGCAGCGCAGACAGTTTCACCGCGCACACAACGGAAACGGTTCCGAAACGGGTAGTGCATACCCGCCGCAGATGATGGGCCCACGGGTCCGCACACCGGGGAGGACGTCGCAGATGCAGAAAACAGAAATCGCGGTTCTTCTCGCACTGCTCGCCGCGTTCGCGTCGGCGCTGGGGAATGTCGTCCGTCAGCGTTCAGCGCAGGAGATCACCGACAAACCGGTAGGCCACCTCGAGCTCTTCCGGATGTCGGTGCGCGATTCGAAGTGGTGGCTGGGAGCGGGCGGAGCGATCGCCAATTACGTGCTGCAGGCCGCCGCGCTGACGCTGGGCTCTGTGATGCTGGTCACGGCACTGCAGGTGACGGCCCTGCTGTTTGCGCTGCCGATCTACGCGCGGATGACCCGGCGTGCGGTCACCCGCTGGGAATGGACCTGGGCATTGCTGCTGGCCGCCGCGTTGACCGTGGTGGTCGTCGTCGGCGATCCGGATCCCGGAGCGTCGCGCGGGTCGGTGGGAACCTGGGCGGTGGTGGCCCTGGTGATGGGCCCGGCGCTGGTGTTCTGCGTGCTGGGCGCGCGGATCTGGTCTGGCTCGGTGGCTGCGGTGCTGCTGGCCATCGTCGCCGGTTCGTCGTTGGCATTGTTCGCGGTGCTGACCAAAGCCGTTGTCCAGGTCGTCGGAAACGGCGTCGGCGCGTTGCTGCTGGCGCCGGAGTTCTACGCGTGGATAGCCGCCGCGCTGGCCGGCATGATCTTTCAGCAGTCGTCGTTCCGTGCCGGTTCGCTGACCGCCTCACTACCGACCTCCGTCGTGGCCAAGCCGGTGGTCGGTTCGATCCTTGGCATCGCCGTGCTGGGCGAGTACCTGGACTGCACCGGGCCGGCCAGGCTGGTGCTCGCCGCGGGGATCGTGGTGGTGGTCGTCGCGACGGTGGCTCTGGCCCGCGGTGAAGCCGCGACCATGTCGAGCAAGGTCGCCGAGAAACTCGCAAAAAAAGCGCTGCGGAAATCGGGAGAGATGCGGCTCGCCGAGGCCGAATGCAGCTGACCGTTTCGCCCGGACCGACTAGCTCGTTGGCCTAGCGGGCATCGACCCTTCGGTTACTTTGGTGGCGTGCTGAGCGCCATCGCAATCGTTCCCTCCACGCCGCTGCTCCTTCCCGAGCTCACCGGGGCAGTGGCTGCCGAGGTGGCCGACCTGGCCACTGCGGTATTGGCCGCGGCCGCCCTGCTGCCGTTGCGGTGGGTGGTGATCGGAACGGCCGGCGCCGACGACGTGCTGGGCCCCAACGGAATCGGCAGCTTTGCCGGCTACGGCGCCGACGTGCGGGTCCGGCTCTCGCCCCAGGGCGGCGAGCGCTCCGAGCCGGTGGCCGACTTCTCGCTCTGCGCGCTGATCGCCGGCTGGCTGCGTGGCCAGGCGAGGCCCGAGGCCAGCGCGCAGGTCCGCGTCTACCGCGACGGCCATGACGTCGACACCGCGCTGGGTCTGGGCAGGCGGCTGCGCGCCGAGATCGACCAAGCGCCCGATCCGGTCGGTGTGCTGGTCGTCGCCGACGGCGTGAACACCCTGACGCCAGGCGCGCCCGGCGGCTATGACCCCGGCAGCGTCGATGCGCAGCTGGCCCTCGACGACGCCCTGGCGCACGGCGACACCGACACTCTGACCCGGCTGCCGGAGCAGATCCTCGGACGGGTCGCCTTCCAGGTGATGGCGGGACTGACCGAGCCGGGGCCGCGCGCGGCCAAGGAGCTGTATCGAGGAGCGCCCTACGGTGTGGGGTACTTCGCCGGAGCCTGGCAGCCATGAGACCACTGGCGATTATCGGGCCCACCGGGACCGGCAAGTCGCAGCTGGCCCTCGACGTCGTCGAGCAACTCAGCGGCGAGGTGGGCGCGGAAATCGTCAACGCCGACGCGATGCAGCTCTACCGCGGCATGGACATCGGGACCGCCAAACTGCCGGTCGAAGCGCGCCGTGGCATCCCGCATCACCAGCTCGACGTCCTGAACGTCGTGCAGACCGCGACCGTCGCCCGTTATCAGCGGGCCGCCGTCGCCGATATCGAGGCGATCGCGGCCCGGGGCGCGGTGCCGGTGATCGTGGGCGGGTCGATGCTTTACGTCCAGTCGCTGCTCGACGATTGGTCGTTTCCCGCGACCGATCCCGCGGTGCGGGCGCGCTGGGAGCAGCGGCTCGCCGAGCTGGGGGTGGGCGAGCTGCACGCCGAGCTGGCCCGCCGCGACCCGGCCGCCGCCGCCGCGATCCTGCCCACCGATGGCCGCCGCACGGTGCGTGCGCTCGAGGTGGTCGAGCTCACCGGCCAGCCGTTCGCCGCGTCCGCGCCCCGCATCGGTGTCCCACGCTGGGGCACCGCTATCGTCGGATTAGACTGTGACACAACGATTCTCGACGAAAGGTTGGCCCGCCGCACCGCCACCATGTTCGAGCACGGCCTGGTCGACGAGGTCCGCGCGCTGCTGCTCGAGGGCCTGCGCGACGGCGTAACCGCGTCTCGCGCGCTCGGTTATGCGCAGGTGCTTGCCGCTCTTGACGGCGACGGCGGTGAAGCTTTGCGTGACGCGCAGGAGCAGACGTACTTCGGCACCCGGCGCTATGTGCGACGGCAACGGTCGTGGTTTCGCCGCGACCACCGGGTGCACTGGGTCGACGTGGGCGCCGCGACCGAGTCCGACCGCGCCCGCATCGTCGCGGACACCTTGCGGGCGTGGCGGCACGTACCCTGAACAGGTGATCTTTACCAAGGGCCACGGCACCCAGAACGACTTCGTGCTGCTGCCCGACGTCGACGCTGCGCTGTCGCTCACGGCGGGGCGGGTGGCTACGCTGTGCGACCGGCGCCGCGGATTGGGTGCCGACGGGGTGCTGCGGATTACCACCGCGGGTGCCGCCCTGGCGGTCGGCGTGCTCGATCGACTGCCCGACGGTGTTGGCGCGAGCGACTGGTACATGGACTACCGCAACGCCGACGGGTCCACCGCGCAAATGTGTGGCAACGGCGTGCGGGTGTTCGCGCATTACCTGCGCGTCAGCGGGTGCGAGTCCCGCGACGAGTTCGTCGTCGGGTCGCTGGCGGGGGCGCGGATGGTCAGCCTGCACCATGCCGACGCCACCAACGCCGACATCACCGTCGACATGGGCAAGGCCAACCGGCTGGGCGCCGGGGAGGCCGTCGTCGGCGGCAGGCGCTTGCGCGGGCTGGCGATCGACGTCGGGAATCCGCACCTGGCGTGCGTCGACCCACAGCTGAGCGACGACGAGCTCGCCGCGCTGGATGTCGGTGCGCCCGTGCACTTTGACCGTGCGCAGTTCCCGGAAGGCGTCAACGTCGAGGTGCTCACCGCGGCCGCCGACGGCGTGGTGCGGATGCGAGTCCACGAGCGCGGGGTGGGCGAAACCCGCTCGTGCGGAACCGGAACGGTCGCGGCCGCGGTGGCCGCGCTGGCTGACGCCGGGGCCGACACCGGCACGCTGACGGTCCGCATACCCGGCGGCGATGTCGTCGTCACCATCACCGACGCCACCAGCTACCTGCGCGGGCCGTCGGTGCTGGTGGCACATGGCGAGATCAGTGATGCCTGGTGGAGCGCGCAGTAATTCAGATGCATTGCCGCCCGCGACGTGCCACCATCGAAAGTGGCTATGACATTCCCTGATTCGCCCGACACGGGCTCCCTAAATTCGACGCCCAGCGTCGGCGAACTCGCCCTCGAAGACCGATCGGCACTGCGCCGCGTCGCCGGGCTGTCCACCGAACTCGCCGACGTCTCCGAGGTCGAATACCGGCAGCTGCGCCTGGAACGCGTCGTGCTGGTGGGGGTGTGGACCGAGGGCAGCGCGGCCGACAACCAGGCGAGCCTGGCCGAGCTGGCAGCCCTGGCCGAAACCGCCGGTTCGCAGGTGCTCGAAGGCCTCATCCAGCGCCGCGACAAGCCCGACCCGTCGACCTACATCGGCTCGGGCAAGGCGCAGGAGTTGCGCGAAGTGGTCCTGGCGACCGGCGCCGACACCGTCATCTGCGACGGCGAGCTGTCGCCGGCACAGCTGACCGCGCTGGAGAAGGCCGTCAAGGTCAAGGTCATCGACCGCACCGCGCTGATCCTCGACATCTTCGCCCAGCACGCCACCAGCCGCGAGGGCAAGGCGCAGGTGTCGCTGGCCCAGATGGAGTACATGCTGCCCCGGCTGCGCGGCTGGGGTGAGTCGATGTCCCGGCAGGCCGGTGGCCGCGCCGGCGGCAGCGGTGGAGGTGTGGGCCTGCGTGGTCCAGGTGAGACCAAGATCGAGACCGACCGGCGCCGTATCCGCGAGCGGATGTCCAAGCTGCGCCGCGAGATCAAGGACATGAAGCAGGCCCGCGACACCCAGCGCAGTCGCCGGCTGCACGCCGCCTTGCCGTCCATCGCGATCGTCGGCTACACCAACGCCGGCAAGTCCAGCCTGCTCAATGCGCTTACCGGGGCCGGGGTGCTGGTGCAGGACGCGCTGTTCGCCACCCTGGAGCCCACCACCCGCCGCGCCGAGTTCGACCCCGATAAAAGGGGGGCCCGGCCATTCGTACTCACCGACACCGTCGGCTTCGTGCGCCACCTGCCCACCCAGCTGGTCGAGGCATTCCGCTCGACGCTGGAGGAGGTCATCGACGCCGATCTGCTGGTGCATGTCGTGGATGGCTCCGACGTCAACCCGGTGGCCCAGATCAATGCGGTGCGCCAGGTGGTCTCCGAAGTCATCTCCGACCACCACGGCGATGCGCCGCCCGAGCTCCTGGTGGTGAACAAGATCGACGCCGCAAGCGATCTGATGGTGGCCAAGCTCCGGCACGGGCTGCCCGGTGCGGTGTTCGTCTCCGCGCGCACCGGCGACGGCATCGACGCGTTGCGGCGGCGGATGGCTGAGCTCGCTGCCCCCGTCGACACCGCCGTCGACGTGGTAATTCCCTACGACCGCGGCGACTTGGTGGCGCGCATGCACGCCGACGGTCGCGTCCAGCAGGCCGAGCACAACCCGGAGGGCACCCGGATCAAGGCCCGGGTTCCGGAGGCGCTGGCCGCGAGCCTGCGGCAATTCGCGGCCGCCGGCGACGAGGTCTCTTAGCAGCGAAGTGCCGCTAGGGCGGCCCGGGGCCAGCTGCCGACCAACCGTCTGGTTGGTATATGTTGGGCGGCAGAGTTCCCGTTGGCCGGAGGTTATTCATGAGCAGCGCAATCAGGTATCAGCGCACACTGTTTGAACCCGAGCACGAATTGTTCCGCGAGTCCTACCGCGCCTTTCTCGAGCGCCATGTCGCGCCGTACCACGACGAGTGGGAGAAGGCGAAAATCGTCGACCGCGGCGTCTGGCTCGAGGCCGGCAAGCAGGGATTCCTCGGCATGGCGGTGCCCGAAGAGTATGGCGGCGGCGGCAATGCCGACTTCCGCTACAACACGATCATCACCGAGGAAACCACCGCCGGACGTTACAGCGGGATCGGCTTCGGACTGCACAACGACATCGTCGCGCCGTATTTGCTGGAGCTGGCTAACGAAGAGCAGAAGCAACGCTGGTTGCCGAAGTTCTGCACCGGAGAACTGATCACCGCGATCGCCATGACCGAGCCGGGAACCGGCAGTGACTTGCAGGGCATCAAGACCCGTGCGGTCAAGCAGGGCGATCACTATGTGCTCAACGGCGCAAAAACGTTCATCACCAACGGAATCAACTCCGACCTGGTGATCGTGGTGGCCCAGACCGATCCGGAGAAGGGCTCGCAGGGCTTTTCGCTGCTCGTCGTCGAACGCGGCATGGAAGGCTTTGAGCGCGGCCGACATTTGGACAAGATCGGACTGGACGCGCAGGACACGGCGGAGTTGTCGTTCACCGACGTCAAGGTTCCGGCCGAGAACCTGCTGGGCGACGAGGGCAAGGGCTTCATCTACCTGATGCAGAACCTGCCGCAGGAACGCATCTCGATCGCCATCATGGCGGCCGCGGCGATGCAGCAGGTCCTCGAGCAGACACTGCAATACACCAAGGAGCGCAAAGCCTTTGGCAAGCCGATCGGCAGTTTCCAGAACAGCCGCTTCGTGCTGGCCGAGTTGGCGACCGAGGCCACCGTGGTGCGCATCATGGTCGACGAGTTCCTCCGGCTGCATCTGGACAAAAAGCTGACGGCCGAGCAAGCAGCAATGGCCAAGTGGTACTCCACCGAAAAGCAGGTGCACCTGATCGACCGTTGCCTGCAGCTGCACGGCGGCTACGGCTACATGCGCGAATACCCAGTCGCGCGTTCCTATCTCGACGCGCGGGTGCAGACGATCTATGGCGGCACAACCGAGATCATGAAGGAAATCATCGGGCGCGGCCTCGGCGTTTAATCGCGTGATCCCAACCCCGGTCGGCTGGCGTCGTCGGTGGTGACCAATCCTGCTGCCACGCAACAACGAATCGTGGACGGCCGTGCAAAGCGCGCGCGCATGGTGACACGCAAGCACAACTAGTCCGCTTACGCTCTGGTTGCTCGGGTGTACGGCAAAATGATTGCTGCCCATGAATTGCTTCTTTGCTCGAGCGGATAGCCGGCGAACTGATGGCGTCGCGTACCGTCAGCGCATGTGTTTCGGCTTCGTGGAGCGCCTAATCACTTGCCCGCGGCATGTAGGAAGGCACGATTGGTCGCGACACGATCGTCGTCCCGCATCATTTCGACATCAGAGCGGTATCCGTTCTCGTAATATTCGCGAATTGCCTTCGCATTTCTTGTTCGCTAGAGCAAAGTTATGCGGGCCCGGCGACAATGCGAACCCTGGTGGGTTCGTAACCCGCGTTCGGGGTACCAAACGCTCGCAGGGTCCGCAGGGCACGGGCATGGCCATACATACGGGCATATCCGTCGGCTGGGAGGCTTGGTGAACGGGAAGAGGGGTCAATTGCGCAGGCTCGCCGGGCGGGCGCTGATCAGCGTGGCGACCACAGCGTTGGCCGTCGTGCTGCTGGCACCTACCGCCTCAGCTTCTCCGATCGGCGACGCCGAAGCCGCCATCATGGCCGCGTGGGACAAGGCCGGCGGCGATACCTCACCGCTCGGCCATCGCAAGGGCGACGTCTACCCCGTGGCCGACGGCTTCGCGTGCGACTTCGACGGCGGCAAGTTTTACTTCACCACGGCCACCGGTGCGAAATTCGTGTACGGGCCGATCCTGGAAAAGTACGACATGCTCGGCGGCCCGGCCGGCAGCGATCTGGGATTTCCGACCATCAACGAGGTTCCCGGACTGGCGGGCCCCGACAGCCGCGTGGCGACGTTCTCGGCCAGCGACAAGCCGGTGATTTTCTGGACGCCCGATCATGGCGCGTTCGTCGTGCGCGGCGCCCTGAACGCCGCATGGGACAAACTCGGTAGCTCGGGCGGTGTGCTCGGCGCCCCGGTATCCGATGAGACTTACGACGGCGAGGTGTCCTCGCAGAAGTTCGGCGGCGGCCAGATCTCCTGGAACCGCAAAACCAAGGAATTCACGACTGAGCCGGCGGGATTGGCCGACCAGCTGAAAGGCCTGCAGGTAGCGATCGACCCCAGCGCGGCCATCAACATGGCCTGGCGCGCGGCCGGCGGCGTGAACGGCCCGCTGGGCGCCAAGCAGGGCGGCCAGTATCCGATCGGCGGCGACGGAATCGCCCAGAACTTCGCCGGCGGCAAGGTGTTCTTCAGCCCGGCGAACGGCGCGAACGCCCTCGAAAGCGACATTCTGGCGAAGTACGAGTCGGTGGGTGGCCCGGTCAGCAGCGACCTGGGTTTCCCGATCGCCAACGAGTCCGACGGCGGCGTCAGCCCCAACAGCCGGATCGCCACCTTCTCGGCAGCCGACAAGCCGGTCATCTTCTGGAGCTCTGACCATGGCGCCTTCGTCGTGCGCGGGGCGATGAAGGCCGCCTGGGACAAGCTGCGGGGTCCCACCGGAAAGCTGGGTGCCCCGGTCGGCGATCAGACCGTCGACGGGGACGTGATCTCGCAGAAGTTCACCGGCGGCAAGATCTCGTGGAACCGCGCAAAGAACACCTTCTCCACCGACCCGGCGAACCTGGCCCCGCTGTTGTCCGGCTTGCAGGTGTCGGGACAGAACCAGCCGAGCGGTTCGGCAATGCCGCCGCACGCCAAGAAGTGGTTCAGCTGGAGCTGGTGGTACCTGTTCGCCCTGGTCCCGCTGCTGGTTCTGGTGTTGCTGGCAGTATTTGTGGCGTTGCGGTGGCGCCGGCATCGCGCCGAGCGCGTCGCCGCGCCCTACGACTTCGATCGCGACGTCGACGTCGGCGGTTACGACGACCCGGGTGAGCCGCGCTGGGGGCCCGATTACGCCGACGCCTCGATCGAGCACTTGTCCTACGGCGACCTGCACGCACCGGAGCACCACGACGCCGACAACGCCCCGCGAGCCAGGTGGCCGCATTCGCCCGAAACGGCCGACCTGGACGAAGACGCCGAACCCGCGGCCGGGTACGACGACGAAACCGTATCCGAGGAGGAGTGGGATCAGTTAGGGGTCGACGACCAAGATCCCGACGCGGTCGACACCGATTCCATCCCCGTGGTGTCGGCGGACGATCTCGCCGAGGCCGGCTATGGCGATGAGGTTCCCGAAACCGCCTACCCGGACGCTGTCGAGGTGCCGGAGCGCGCTGATCCGGACGCTGAATACACCGATGCCGGCGTCCCGGAAGCCGCCTACCCAGACGCCGCCGAGGAAGACGTCGCGTATGCGGAGGCCGGCTATCCGGGGGTCGACGATGACCAGGCGGCCTATCCCGACATGGCCGTGCCGCACACCCCGCCGGACGCCCACCCCGACGCCTCCTATGCCGACGACGCTTTTGCCGACGACGCGTATGCCGACGACGCGGCGGAGTCCGCGTATCCCGATGTCGCCGTGCCGCACACGCCGCCGGATCTTGCCGGCGCGGGCGGCTCCGCGTCCGGCGCTGCCTCCGCCGCCGGCCTGGCCGCCGTGGTCGGCGCAGCAGCCGACGCCGCGCCGAGAGGCGGACGGCACGCAGCCGCGGATGCCGACGACGAGTCTGATTTCGAACCGACAGCCGCCCTCGCGGCACTAAGCCCGGCCGGGCGTCCGACGATCCACCTGCCGCTGGATGACCCGTATCAGATACCCGACGGTTATCCGATCAAGGCGAGCGCTCGCTTCGGCCTGTACTACACCCCGGACAGCGACCTCTACCACGACACGCTCGCCGAAGTCTTCCTGTCCAGTGAGGAAGCCGCGCTGGTCAACGGCTTCATCAAGGCCGACTAGACGCCGGACCTCGCGGCGCTAGACCTTGCGGATCACCGTGACGACCTTGCCGAGCACGGTCGCCTCATTGCCGGGGATGGGATCGAACGCCGGGTTGTGCGGCATCAGCCACACCTGACCACCCGCGCGCTTGAACGTCTTGACGGTGGCCTCACCGTCGAGCATGGCGGCGACGATGTCGCCGTTGTCGGCGACGTTTTGCTGCCGCACCACGACCCAGTCGCCGTCGCAGATCGCGGCTTCGACCATCGAGTCGCCGACCACTTTGAGCAGAAAGAGCGTGCCCTCGCCGACCAACTCGCGGGGGAGCGGGAAGACGTCCTCGACGGCTTCTTCGGCCAGGATCGGTCCACCGGCCGCGATGCGCCCGAGCACGGGGACGTAGGTGGGTTCCGGCAACGCGTCGGAGCCGGCGACCTCGGTGACCGCAGCGGCCGTCGCGATGTCGTCGGCACTGCGGACATCGACGGCCCGGGGGCGGTTGGGGTCGCGGCGCAGAAACCCTTTGCGCTCGAGGGTGCGCAATTGGTGAGCCACCGAGGACGTCGATGTCAGGCCGACGGCATCGCCGATCTCCCTGATGCTCGGCGGATATCCGCGGGTGGTCACCGATTCCCGGATGACGTTCAGGATGGTGCGTTGCCGCTGGGTAAGCGATGAATCCACGGAATGCAACCGGCCTTCGGGGCCGGCGGCTGAGGTGTTGTTGCTGTCGCTCATGGCACTGAATGTAGCCCCCTTGAAGCCGCGAATCAAACATGTGTTCGACTAGCGTGTCGCAATCCGGCGGACTTGGGCCTAAAGGCCCCAGGACTGGCCCCAAAGTCCCTAGGACTGGCGAATCACAAGTGTGTAACTTTCGAGAAGATCGGGTATTCGCGCGACATGACGGTACTAGCAACCCAGCAGTCCTGTCGGTGGCGTGGTCTAGCGTTTTGCTCGTGCGACACGCTTCGCTCAAATGTTCGGATTTCGAACACACGAGCGATACTGTCGAACACACGAGCGAGGATTAGTTGACCGGAGGAACGCACATGACGCTCATGCACACAGTCTCACCGCGGACCAGCAACGTGCGGCGCCCCAGCGATGGGTTCCTCGCGCGGCCTCGCTACGACCAGCAACGCGCGCAGCGGGCGCGCCGGTCCGTGCAGTCGCGGCCGGTCGGCGCCCCGATGCGCTACCGCGGTACCGGCGTAGCGATGTCGGCCGCGCCGCATCGCCGGCGTCCGGCCACGCTGGGGACGACGTTGGGCCTGGCCCTGATGGCCGGGATCATCACGCTCTGGCTGGGCCTGGTCGCGAATCTCGGTCAGCTCGCCAACGGGGACTCCGCCGCCGCGGCCGCTCCCGTACCGGACAGGCTGTCCGTCGTGCAGGTCGAGCCGGGCGAATCCCTCCAGGACGTCGCACACCGGGTGGCGCCCGAAGCGCCGGCCCGCCAGGTCGCCGACCGTATCCGCGAACTCAACAACCTGAACTCGCCGTCACTGGCCGCCGGCCAGACCCTGATCGCGCCGGTCGGCTGACGGCGCCGCGGCGTAGTTCCGAAAACCGCTCTACGCCAACGCTGCTCAGTTCTCGCGCTGGTATCAGCGCACGTGTCGCGGCTACATTAGCCCGGCGGGGAGCGCGCGGGTACGCTCGGAGTGTTCTGCGAGATGCCGGCACAGCGAAGGAGCGGTCATGCATTGTCCGTTCTGCCGACATCCCGATTCCCGGGTAATTGACTCGCGGGAAACCGATGAAGGCCAAGCCATTCGGCGCCGCCGGTCGTGCCCGGAGTGCGGGCGACGTTTCACCACGGTAGAAACCGCGGTGCTGGCCGTGGTCAAGCGCAGCGGAGTCACCGAGCCGTTCAGTCGCGAAAAGGTCGTCAAAGGGGTGCGCCGCGCGTGCCAGGGCCGTCAGGTGGACGAGGACGCGCTGAATCTGTTGGCCCAGCAGGTGGAAGACACCGTGCGTGCCGCCGGCTCGCCGGAGATTCCCAGTCACGAGGTGGGCCTGGCGATCCTCGGGCCGCTGCGTGACCTGGACGAGGTGGCGTACCTGCGCTTCGCGTCGGTATACCGGTCGTTTTCCTCGGCCGACGATTTCGAACGCGAGATCGCGGCGCTTCGCAAGCATCGCAAAGTAGCGACACCGAGCTGACCCGTATGCCTGGCGACTTGCATCCCGACCTCGAGGCGCTCGCGCCGCTGCTCGGCACCTGGGCCGGTCGTGGTGCGGGGGAATATCCGACAATCCAGCCCTTCGAGTATCTCGAAGAAGTTGTGTTTTCCCATGTGGGCAAGCCGTTCCTGGCCTATACGCAGAAGACCAAAGCGGTAGCCGACGGCAAACCGCTGCACGCCGAGACCGGTTACCTTCGGGTGCCGGAAGCCGGCCACGTCGAGCTGGTTCTGGCACACCCCAGCGGCGTCACCGAAATCGAGGTCGGCTCCTTTTCCGTGACCGGCGATGTCATTGACATCGAGCTGGCCACCACGTCGGTCGGATTGACGCCGACCGCCAAAGAGGTTTCCGCGCTTGGTCGTTCAATCCGCGTCGACGGTGACCAGCTTTCGTACTCGGTGCAGATGGGGGCGGTCGGGCAGCCCCTGCAGCATCATCTCGCCGCGGTGTTACAGCGACAGTCCTGAATTCCCGTCGGCTTTGGCATGCCCGGGTTATCGCTCAGTCCAGTTGTGTCACACCGTCGTTGACGACGCGCCCGGCCACGCAAACCCAACCCTCGGCACTCCACGTGGTTTCCAGCATCGATCCCTTGCCTTGGGTAATGCTCAGGTCGCGGCTCAGGTAGTCGGTGATCCGCATCGCCGCGGAGCCGGTCGCTTCGTCTTCGGGCACACCGAGATTCGCGGCGAACATCCGGGAACGCAGCGCCCCCGCGGACTCATCGATCCAAGCCCACAGGTAGTGCGCGGTGTCGTCGGGAAAATCGACCGGGTCGGCCGCGAGAAGCTGTTTGACGGAATCGAATTCGTGCACCGCGAACTCGGGAGCCCATTCAGCGCGTGCCGTGATGCGGGTGAGGTCGCCCTCGTAGTGCGCCTGCACAATGCCTGCCGGCACCTGCAGCGTGTTAATCGGTGTGCCGTTAGCCCGCAGCCACCACGACGCGCCAACGCACGGGTGCCCGGCGAACGGAATCCCGATGCGCGGGGTATAGATCTCGGCCCGTGCGGTGGCCGAGCCTGCGCTGGGGATCTCGACGAATACCGTTTCGCTGTAACCTAATTGGGCTGCCAGCTGTTGGCGATCGGCGGAAGCGACCTGTTTGGCATCGACCACGCCCAGTGGATTGCCGAACTTTCCTTCTTGGTCGGTGAAGACACGCAACACCGTCACTTCGATACCCATGGCCCGACTGTACGGGCCGGGTCAAAGCATTTATCAGGTGGCGCTTCGCTCGTCGGAACCCATCGCGTTGAGCACCGCGACCCGGGTGTCGGCCGGGCCGGTGAGCGTGCTTTCGCCGCGACCGGCGCGCAGCAACCCACGAAGCGCGCCCTGATCGTATTCGGCGGCCACGGTGGTGTCGATGAAGCGCTGGACGACGTCGATGAAGCGAGCCGGGTCGTCGTGGAAGGGAAAGTGGCCGGAGCCTTCGAAGATCTCCAGGCGCGAGCCGGGCATCGCGGCGTGCGCCATCCCTGCGTGCCGGACGGGAACCACCACATCTTTGGTGCCCCAGACGATCTGCACCGGGATGGCCTCGGTCAAATAACATCGATCCAGGAACGTGACGATCTGCCCGCGCCAGTCGACCACCGCCCGCAAGGTCCGGCTGAATGCCGATGACGCCGTTGGTTCCGGCAGGTCATCCAATATGCGCAGTACGTTCGGCAGATCGCGGCCCAGGCCGGTCGATCCGATCGCCAGGCCGGCAACTCGTCCCACCAGCTGAACTGCCGGCAGTACCAGGGGTAGCCGCAGCAATGCCAACGCCTCGCTACCCATCGGCAACGAGGCCAAGCGGAAGGCGACGTTGACGTCCTTGGTGACGCCACCCGCGGCGACCAGGATCAGCCGTTCGACCAAGTGCGGGAACTGGTAGGCGAATTGCATCGCCACCCCGCCGCCGAGCGAATGACCCACGATGGTCACGCGCTCGATATCGAGCACGGACAGCAAGTCGCGCATCCCGTTGGCGTAGCCCGCCACCGAGTAGTCGGCACGCGGCTTGTCGGACCGACCGTGTCCCAGGAGATCGGGAGCGATCACCGTGTACCGCTGAGCGAGCTTGGCCTGCACGGTATTCCAGGTCGTGGAGTTGTCGCCGATGCCGTGGATCAGCAGAATCGCAGGCCCGGAGCCGGCGATCCGGAACGCCCGCTTGTAGCCGTGGATGGTACGGAACTCGAGTCTGGGGGCGGTTACTTCGCGCACCGGGCGGAGATTGCTCTTGCGCTTGCGCTCAGTCATCTCGCCACCCTTGTTGTCGCAGCCGGCTCGGAGCGTTAAGCCGGGTCGTCGTCGTCGCGCTTCTTTTCCGCCTGCTGGGCTAGGAATCGCTCGAACTCGGCACCAAGCTCGTCGCCGCTAGGCAGGTCTTCGTCTCGTGTTAGTAACGACCTGTTTTCCTGAGCGTCGATGAAGGCATCGTACTGGCGCTCGAGTGCAGCCACCACTTGAGCCACTTCGGCACTCGCCTCGACCTGCTCGTCGATCTTGCCCCGGATCTCTGCTGCAGCCTCGGTCAGCGCCGACAGCGGCAGCTCCAGCGACCCGGTCTTCGCGACCTGCTCGAGTAGCGCCTGGGCGGCGGCGGGGTAGTCGGTCTGCGTCAGGTAGTGCGGCACGTGCACGGTGAAACCGACCACCTCATGCCCGTGCTGAGCCATCCGGTATTCGAGCAGGTTTGACGCACTGCCGGGGACCTGGATCTCCGAGATCCACGGCTGGAAATCGGTGATCAACTCGCGGTTGTTGGAGTGCGCCGTCAGCGTGATGGGCCGGGTGTGCGGAACCGCCATCGGAACGGTGCCCAGGCCGATGGTTTGGCGCACCCCCAACCGCTCGGCCAGCAGACGGACCGCGGTGATGAACCGCTCCCACTTGAGATCCGGTTCCATGCCCGCCAGCAGCAAAAACGGGTTACCGATGTTGTCGCGCAGCGCGTACAGGGTCAGCTCCGGGTCGTCGTAGTTGGTGAAGTGATCGGTCTTGAAAGTCATCAGCGGCCGTCGCGAGCGGTAGTCCAGCAATTCGTCGATCGCGAACGACGCGACCAGCTCGGTGTCCAGGGCGGCCTTCAGGTGGGTCGCGGCCAGCCGAATCGCATGGCCGGCGTCCGAGAAGCCCTCCAAAGCGTGCACCAGAACCGGTCCGCGGCCGTCCGATGTCACCAACTGGGGCGCCGGGAACTCCAGCTCATACATGCCGGGTTGTCCCGGCTGGTAGTAGAGATCGTCGTCTTTGTGCTCGTCGGACATCGGGTTTGCCTCCTCTCGGGGGTCTTTCCAGGGTGCCCTCACCAGTGTCCCCGAATCGACAGGCACCAATAGTCGAAACGGGATGACGCCCGAACGTAATCCAGCCGGAACAATTCTGGCGGCACCGGATCTGCCAGCAAATCTAGGTGTCGCAGCGCGATGCGTCGAATTCCGCTTCCGCCGCTGCGGTCGGGCATGATGGGACGCGATGCGCCCGATGCTGCTGCTGTGCCCGATTGTCGGCCTCGCGACGTTACTGGCGTCGTGCGGCGGCCCGGTGCTGCACGTGTCGCTGCCCACCACGACACAGGCACCGAAAACGAGTGGGCCCGTACAACATCTGAGCCAGCCCGCGCCGGGCGCGGTTGCGGGTCCGGTGGATCCCGACAGGCGGGTGGGAGCAATCTTTCTGGACGGCAGCACCCAGCACGTGTGCACCGGCTCGGTGGTGCATTCCACGACCGGCAACCTGGTGCTGACCGCCGCGCACTGCCTGGCCGGAGCTGCCCAGATCTCGTTCGTACCGGGTCTGTCCGGTGACGGGCCGCCACCCGATCTCTGGACGGCGGACAACGTCTACCTGGATCCACGGTGGGTGGCCAGCAAAGATCCGCACGCCGATTACGCGATCGCGCGGGTCAACAGCCAGCACGGTGGTTCGGTGGAGTCGCATGCCGGGTTGGCGCTGACCCTGGGTACGGCTCCGCCTCCCAGCAGTCACGTCACCGTGGTGGGGTATCCGAGCGGCGTGGGCGGATCGCCGATCGGCTGTCAGGGCAGCACCGCAGTTACCGACGGTGGATTTCCCTCACTCGTATGCCAAGGGCTGGTCGGCGGTACCAGCGGCGCGCCCTGGGTCAGCGGCACCACCGTCGTCGGGCTGATCGGCGGACTCGAACGCGGCGGATGCGCCGAGAACGTGTCCTACTCCGCGCCGTTCGACGAACACATCGCCGAGCTGCTGGGCCGTGCCGAAGCCGGCGGTCCGGGCGACTCGGTGCCGGCCGACCTGGGCGACACCTGCTGAGGTGTCAGCGGCGGAACTGGTTGAGCGCCCGCACTTTGTTCATCACGTCGAGCGCGGCGACCTTGTAGGCCTCGGAGAACGTCGGGTAGTTGAACACCGCGTCGACCAGATACTCCACGGTGCCGCCGCATCCCATCACGGCCTGCCCGATGTGCACCATCTCGGTCGCGCTGGTGCCGAAGATGTGCACCCCGAGCAGCTTGAGGTCGTCGGTGGAGACCAGCAGCTTGAGCATGCCGTAGGAGTCACCGGCGATCTGGCCGCGGGCCAGCTCCCGGTAGCGGGCCATGCCGACCTCGTAGGGGACCGAGTTCTTGGTCAGTTCCACCTCGGTGGCGCCGACATAGGAGATTTCGGGAATCGAGTAGATGCCGATCGGCTGCAGGTCGGTAATGCCATCGCACGCTTCCCCGAACGCGTGGTAGGCGGCCAGGCGGCCCTGCTCCATCGAGGTCGCGGCCAAAGCGGGAAAGCCGATGACGTCGCCCACGGCGTAGATGTGGGGCACCTTGGTCGCGAAGTAATCGTCAACGAAAATCCGGCCGCGGTTGTCGGCCTCCAGTTCGGCGTTGTGCAGATCCAGGTGGTCGGTCTGACCTTGCCGTCCGGCGGAATACATCACCGTCTCCGCGGGAATCTGCTTGCCACTGGCCAGGGTTGTGATGGTGCCGGAAGCACCGACGTCGACGGCGGTCACTTCCTCACCGAACCGGAACGTCACCGCCAAATCGCGCAGATGGAACTTCAGCGCCTCGACGACCTCGGGGTCGCAGAAGTCGAGCATGTCGTCGCGTTTCTCCACGACGGTCACCTTGGTGCCCAGCGCGGCGAACATCGACGCGTACTCGATGCCGATCACGCCGGCGCCGACCACCACCATCGAAGTCGGCAGCGTCTTGAGGTCGAGAATCCCGTCGGAGTCGAGCACTCGGTCTTCGTCGAACTCGACGCCGGACGGCCGTGCCGGGCGGGTGCCGGTGGCGATCACGACGTATTTGCCACTGACGGTTAGCTTTTCGCGTCGAGAGGGGTCTTCGACCTCGATCGTGTGTGCGTCGATGAACCGCGCGTGGCCGATCAGCAGGTCGATCCGGTTGCGCATCAGCTGATTGCGCACCACGTCGACTTCCTTGCCGATCACGTGCTGGGTGCGGGCCAGCAGGTCGGCCGGGGTGATCTTCTCCTTGACGCGGTAGCTCGCGCCGTAGAGTTCCCGTTGGCTCATCCCGGTGAGGTAGAGCACCGCCTCGCGCAACGTCTTCGACGGGATGGTGCCGGTTTGCACGCACACGCCGCCCAGCATTTGGCCGCGTTCGACGATCGCGACCGATTTGCCGAGCTTGGCCGAGGCGATGGCGGCCTTCTGCCCGCCGGGCCCCGAGCCGATCACGACCATGTCGTATTCCTGCATCGATCCCATGAGATAGACGATAGAGCCCACAGTCGAGACTTTCTCCACAGACGGAAAGCTCAATTGCCTTGCGCGAGCGCGTTCTGACGGTGGCGGCCATCAGCGTTAGGCCCATGACACCGCATTCGCCCGATTTTGAACTGAACCGCCCAGGAGCACTGGTCGCCGCGCTACCCGCCGTTCTCGGCTTCGTTCCGGAGAATTCATTGGTCCTGGTGTCGTTGGACGGTGGCGAGTTGGGCGCGGTACTGAGGGTCGATCTCAGCGAGGAGCTCGGCGACCGGGTCGGGCACCTTGTCGAGGTTGCCGCCGCGGCGGAGCCCGAGGCGGTGATCGTGGTGATCATCGATGAGGAGGGCGCGCACTGTCCGCGGTGCAATGAGGAATACCGGCAGCTGTGCGCAACACTCGCAGAGGCGTTGGTGGAGAACAACATTGAGCTGTGGGCCGCGCATGTGGTGGACCGGGTGGCCCGCGGCGGGCATTGGCACTGCGTGGACGGCTGCGGCGCGAGCGGCACGGTCGACGATCCGTCGGCATCGCCGCTGGCCGCCGCGGCGGTGCTGGAAGGCCGGCGGCTCTATCCGCGCCGCGCCGACCTACAGGCCGTCGTGGCCGTCGAGGATCCGGCGCGAAGTGCCGCGCTGGCCGGGGCCCTCACCCGGCAGGCGGCTACCCGCGCACAGGCGCATCGCGCCGACCCGGTGGGCTGCGGTCGCCGCGACGTGGAAGCCGCGATCGCCGCGGCCGGCCGTGTCGGTGGCGGGCAATCGCTGTCCGACGCCGAGCTGGCCATCCTGGGCTGCGCGCTGAACGACGTGCAGGTGCGCGACACGTTGTACGCCCTGGCGGTCGGCGAGAAGGCCGGGGAAGCCGAGGCGCTGTGGGCGTCGCTGGCCCGCACCCTGCCGCAGCCGTGGCGCGTCGAAGCGCTGGTGTTGCTCGCGTTCAGTGCCTACGTCCGCGGCGATGGGCCGCTGGCCGGCGTGTCGCTGGAGGCAGCGCTACGCTGCGATCCGGATCACCGGATGGCAAGCATGCTGGATACGGCGTTGCAGTCCGGTCTGCGGCCGGAACAGATTCGGGACCTGGCGGTCACCGGCTATCGACTGGCTAAGCGGCTCGGCGTGCGGCTACCGCCGCAGCGGGTGTTCGGCCGCCGTGCGGGGTAAGGGAGGTCAGACCTTCTCGACCTTGACCGCGTGCGCCATCTCGTGCGGCAGGGTGACGTTCTCATGCCCGGGTATCACGATGGTGACTCCAACGGGACCGGTTTCGACGGTGACCCGCGCATTGGGCACGACGCCGGCGTCCTTGAGGCGGCTGATCAGATCGATGTCGCCCTGAACGTGCTCGGTGAGCTGACGGACCACGACCGCGACCGGCGAACCCGCCGGTAACTCGGTCAGCCGGACCAGGTTGGCGTCGTCGGCGCCGGAATTCGGACCCACACCCAGGTCCAGCAAACCCGGAATCGGGTTGCCGAACGGGGAAGTGGTCGGGTTGTCGAGCACCTTCACCAGCCGACGCTCGACATCCTCGCTCATCACGTGTTCCCACCGGCATGCCTCGGCGTGCACTTCTTCCCACGGCAGGCCGATGACGTCGACGAGCAGTCGCTCGGCGAGGCGGTGCTTGCGCATCACCGCGATGGCCAGGGCCCTGCCCTTGTCGGTGAGTTCCAGGTGCCGGTCACCGGCCACGTGGAGCAATCCGTCCCGCTCCATCCGGGAGACTGTCTGGCTGACGGTCGGACCGCTCTGGTCGAGCCGTTCGGCGATCCTGGCGCGCAGCGGCGTAACGCCCTCTTCCTCGAGGTCGTAGATGGTCCGCAGGTACATCTCGGTGGTATCAACCAGGTCGTTCATTCAGCACCCTCCATTGACGCCGAGTCTACTTGGCCAGCTGCCGAAATGGGCTTAACGCTCCCTAGGCAAGCAGTATGCCCGCCGCGCATCTGCGGCGGGCATACTGTCCTGCTACTTGGCTGAGTGGGCTGCCTGAGCCCGGGGGCTCAACTCGCGTACGAGCGCAGCCGATCGGCGCGTTCGCCGTTGCGGAGCTTCGCCATCACGTCGCGCTCGATTTGACGGACCCGCTCACGAGATAGGCCGAACAGCTTGCCGATCTGATCCAGCGTCCGCGGCTGGCCGTCGTCCAGACCGAAGCGCAACCGGATCACCTGGTGCTCCCGCTCGTCGAGAGTGGCGAGCACGCTGCGGATGTCGGTGTGCAGCAGCTCGGCGATCACCGCGTTCTCCGCGGACATCGCTTCGGCGTCCTCGATGAAATCGCCCAGCGGCGCTTCTTCCTCGGAGCCGACCGGCATGTCCAGGCTTACCGGGTCGCGGCTGTGCTCGAGCAGATCGTTGATCTTCTCGACCGGGATTCCCGACTCAGCGGCCAGTTCGTCGTCGGTGGCCTCGCGGCCGAGGTTCTGGTGCATCTCGCGCTTGATCCGCGCCAGCTTGTTGACCTGCTCGACGAGGTGAACGGGCAGCCGGATGGTGCGGCTCTGGTCGGCCATACCGCGGGTGATGGCCTGACGGATCCACCACGTGGCGTACGTCGAGAACTTGAATCCCTTTGTGTAGTCGAACTTTTCCATCGCGCGGATCAGCCCGAGGTTGCCTTCCTGAATCAGGTCGAGCAACGGCATCCCGCGGCCGGTGTAGCGCTTGGCCAGCGACACCACCAGACGCAGGTTTGCCTCCAGCAGGTGACGACGCGCCGCCTGCCCATCACGTGAGATGGCAGCTAGATCGCGTTTGCGGTTCTCGCCGAGGCGCTTCCGCGTCGCGAGCAGATGCTCGGCATATAACCCGGCCTCGATACGCTTCGCCAGTTCGACTTCGTCCGCGGCGGTCAGCAACGCCGTCTTCCCGATGCCGTTCAGATATACGCGCACGAGGTCCGCAGCCGGGCTCTGAGCATCTAGATCGCTGGTGTCGAACCTGCCTGTGATGGCATTCGCCATGGCGGCCTCCCGATTGGCTTGTAACTGTCATGGTGTTTAACGACAGATCAGCCCTGAGAGTTCCCATCCCGCCGTCATCTCACACGCTTTGACGTGCAGAAATGTGCCGACGACCTGAGAATGTCCTGAGAAGTGCGCGCCGCGGCCCGGTCAGCCGGAACCGGCGTCGTACCCGTGACCCGGGTTGTACTCAGAACCCGGGTCGTAGTCGTGGCCCGGCGAGCCCGGCTGCGGCCGCCGGGGTCGCGGCGCCTCGAGCGCCGGCCGCTCGGCCGTCGGGAACAACGGCGTGCGCCGAGCGGCATCGTGGAACCGCCGGGGCTCGTCCGAGCGGCGGGGCGGCCGGTCGTTGGCGATCAATACGGCGATCCACGGCAGCGGTATCGAGGCCCCGACGATCAGCAGCGAGATCAGGCCGTTGTGCCAGGCGCCATAGGCGAGGGCCGCAAGGATCAGCGCGGGAATCCGGAACGACATGATCGTCAGATACTTACGGACCCGGGCGCGATGCTGCTCTTCGTACGAGGGCTCGGCGGCGGTGATGAGTACCGGCCGCGCTTTGTGGCCGTCGAAGTCGTCAAACCTGTCGTCGAACTCCGGATCGGAGCCGCGCTTCATCTCTCCACTGTCCCACACGTGATCGATTCCGGCTCAGCCGGTTTTGCAGCGACGCCGAGCGTGCACAATGTGAGGTATGCAGACCCAGACGATCGAGCGCACCGACACCGACGAACGCGTCGACGACGGGACCGGCAGCGACACCCCCAAGTACTTCCACTACGTCAAGAAGGACAAGATCGCCGAGAGCGCGGTCATGGGTAGCCATGTCGTCGCGTTGTGCGGTGAGGTTTTTCCCGTGACGAAGGCGGCCAAGCCTGGCTCACCGGTCTGTCCGGAATGCAAGCAGATCTACGAGCGGCTCAAGAAGAGCTGATCAGCTCGGCGGTTCTGCCGGTGCGGCATCGCGACCCTGGGTCGCGGGATTCGTCGTCACCGGATTCGATAACGCCTCCGCCGTCTTTTTCAGTGCGGGCGAGCGCGACAACAGCCATTTACGCAGCCGGTGGGCGTGTGTCCGGGGCGCGGGGAATTCTTCCTGGATCGCCGCATTGAGTTCGGCGCCGATCATGATCGCGAAACCGCCGAAGAACGCGAACAGCAGAAACGCGATCGGCGTGGACAGCGCGCCGTAGGTGTAGCCGGTGCTGGTGATCCACCGCAAGTAGACCCGCAGGCCCAGAGTCGCGATCACGAACACGGCGGTAGCCAGGACGGCGCCGAAGACCAGCCGATGCGTGGGCAGTGGTTCCGGCAGCGCCACCCGGTACAAAATGATGACCCCCATCATCAGCCCGAGGATCAGCGCCGGGTAATAGCCGTAGTGCAGCGCGTTGGCCAAGGTGTCCGGGATGTGTTCGGACACCTTGCGCGGACCCACGACCAGGACCGGTGCGGCCACCACCGCGGCCACCAGCCCCACCACATAGAGGAACAGCGCGAACAGCCGTTGTCGCACCGGATGGCGCAGTGGTGTTTGGTCATGCGCCTCGACCACGGAGTCGACGAACGAGGAGATCGCCGACGAGCCCGCCCACAGCGACAGCAAAAAGCCGAGTGAGACCACCTCACCGCGGGCGTGCGCCGTGATGTCACGGACGG
Organism: Mycobacterium sp. IDUB_19; assembly: GCF_055419445.1. Classification (NCBI taxonomy): domain Bacteria; kingdom Bacillati; phylum Actinomycetota; class Actinomycetes; order Mycobacteriales; family Mycobacteriaceae; genus Mycobacterium; species Mycobacterium sp. IDUB_19. Next base: position 209,645 of record NZ_JBVAXR010000003.1, read on the forward strand.
TGGGTTCGATGATCTCGACGACGACGCTGGCCGAGAAAAGGCTGTGGGCCGCCGAGATCGCGCTCTTCTCGATGCTGGGCAGCGCGTCCGGCCCGAACAGCGGGGCCACGTAGGCCAAGCTGCCCAGCATTCCCAACAGCAATGGGGGCGTCGAAAGCGCCGACCAAAAACCCGCCTGCGCGGACTCGGAAAAGATGGAGTCGTCCCAGCTTTTAACCAGAGTCCGCAATCCAATTCGCCAGACGTGATGGCGCGACGGCTTTGCAGTCTGCTCGCTCATACCGGTCCAGCATTACCGATGAGTGCGCCCACACCTCACATTGTGAACGGGTGAGTTTCGCTGGACCTAGCTGGCGCTAACCTCTAACACGGCGGCGAGCTCGACAAGCTTGGCCTCGTGCTCGTTAGCGTGGTGCTGGCAGAAGAGAAGTTCGGCTCCGGAAGGCAGCTTGGCGCGTACGCGAGCTGCAGCACCGCAGCGGTCGCAGCGGTCGGCTCGAGTCAGCTCGCGACTTGTCAGAGTTGCGTTCATTGGCTTCTCCGTTCTCGTTTATCCACTTTCTCAGACGTTGGGCGTTTTCGCGTTGTTCCCCGATCGTTATCGGGTGTGTCGTTTCTCACGGATTTGTCGACCGCTGTCACGCAGGCGCTTTAAGGTGACCGATCGTGGCCCCAGCTCCTGACGTACTGATGCATCTGTGTGCGGGCGACGAGTGGTCTCGCGCCCGCGATCGCGGGGCGATCCACCCCTCGGTGCCCGGTCCCGACGGCATCGCTGCGTTCATCCATCTGTCAGCGCCTGAGCAGGTGCACCTGCCGGCCAACCGGCTCTTCCACGGACGTCAGGACTTGGTCCTGCTGCACATCGACCCCGATTTGCTGGATTCACCCGTGCGTTGGGAGCCAGGCGTGCCGACCGATCCGGAGGCCATGCTGTTCCCGCACCTGTACGGACCGCTGCCGGTCGCCGCTGTGAAAAGGGTCACCGTTTATTTGCCGGGGCCCGGGGGAGCATTTGCGCCGCTGGTAAGTCCTCACGACCCGACGTAGGCGTCGGCCTCGATCTCCACCAGCAGTTCGGGTGCGATCAGCGCCGAGACTTCGACCATGGTCGCCACGGGACGTATCTCCCCGAAGACCCGCGCGTGCACCGCCGCTACCTCGCGCCACCGCGAAATGTCGGTCACGTACATGCGGGTGCGGACCACGTCGGTCAGCGAAGCTCCCGCCTCTTGGAGCGCAATCTCGATGCGGCGCAAGGCGTCTTGGGCTTGCGCGGCGATGTCATCCGCGGGCCCGCTGCCGGTCGTGCCGGCGATCGCCACATACGGGCCTACTCGCACCGCACGCGAGTAGCCGACCGTGGATTCGAAGTCGGATCCTGACGAGACGAGGACGCGGTTGCCGGACATGGGGTCACAGTAGCCTCCGCCGGCCGATCGGCGAAGAGGTGACTACGGAACATGTTGGAAGACAGCTGATTTGCGCTGTTCGGGCGGAACGGCATTCAGCTTCGGCGGATCCGGAAAATGAGCAGGGCGACCAGGCCGAGTCCGAGTGCCACTTCGCACCAGAAGTAGGACAGGTAATCGGCGAGCGCACCAAGGGCTGGTGCGTTGGGCATTGAGTTGCGGATCGCGGTAAAGGCGAAGAGCAGGACACCAAGCAGTGAAATCAGTGGGGTGTCGATCGCGGCACCGGTGCGGATCAGCTTCGCTGAGAGCCATAGCGCGAGGACCGTCACCGTCCACATCAGCAGCATGATGAATACCGCGAATATCCACGTCGCGGGTCCGCGGGATACGCCGATCGTCAAGTTGTTGCCGCCGTTCGGTTCCCGTGTGGGATCGGCGATGTCGATGCTGTAGCCATGGAGAGACCCGTCGGCGACCAGCACCGAGGGGACAGCGGCGCCGTCACTGGTGAGGACGCGCACACCGAAAAGTGCGCTGTAACGATCGAAGGGATACTGGCTGACATCGCCGCCTTCGAGCGCAACGGGGAGGGTACTGGGCGTCATCACGCCGCCCGCGGCGAACGATTCGTCAACCAGACCGGCGCCGCCGACCGCGACGACCCGGACGCGTTGGGCCAGGAAGACCCCGTCCTGTGCGAAGCGTCCTCTCGGTTCGAAATCGAGCCGAACCATCAACTGGGGATCCCCGGGAACCATCTTTTCGAGGTTGGCATGGATCCGGACACCGTCGGCCAGGTTCCTATCACCGGATACGCCCGACGCGTGGCCCTCCTCCTCAAACGAGAGGGCGGCCATGGCCACCAGGCAGACGAAGACCAGTACTGCGAGCAGCAGGAGCGTATGTCGGCGACGCGCTACTGGACCAGATTTGACGCCAGTACCGACGGCCACGCCCACACCCTAGATGAGCACACCCCGGCGTGCTGGTCGTCGGGCAACTCTGGTCAGTCCAGGTAGTCGCGCAACACCTGGGAGCGGCTGGGGTGGCGCAGCTTCGACATGGTCTTGGATTCGATCTGGCGGATGCGCTCGCGGGTCACGCCGTAGACCTGGCCGATCTCGTCGAGGGTACGAGGCTGGCCGTCGGTGAGACCGAAGCGCAGCCGTACTACACCGGCTTCGCGCTCCGAGAGCGTCTCGAGCACCGATTGCAACTGGTCTTGCAGCAAGGTGAAGGACACCGCGTCGACGGCCACCACCGCTTCGCTGTCTTCGATGAAGTCACCGAGCTGGCTGTCGCCCTCGTCGCCGATGGTCTGGTCCAGCGAGATGGGCTCGCGGGCGTACTGCTGGATCTCCAGCACCTTCTCCGGCGTGATGTCCATTTCCTTGGCCAGCTCTTCAGGCGTGGGCTCGCGGCCCAGATCCTGCAGCAGCTCGCGCTGAATGCGGCCCAGCTTGTTGATCACCTCGACCATGTGCACCGGGATGCGGATGGTGCGGGCCTGGTCGGCCATGGCGCGGGTGATCGCCTGACGGATCCACCACGTCGCGTAGGTGGAGAACTTGTATCCCTTGGTGTAGTCGAACTTCTCGACAGCGCGGATCAGACCCAGGTTTCCTTCCTGGATCAGGTCGAGGAAGGCCATGCCGCGGCCTGTGTAGCGCTTGGCCAGCGAAACCACCAGCCGCAAGTTGGCTTCCAGCAGATGGTTTTTCGCGCGGTCTCCGTCGCGGCAGATCCACATCATGTCGCGGCGCTGGGCGGCGGGCAGTTTGTCGCCACGCTCGGCGTGCTCGGTCATCAGCTGGGTGGCATACAGGCCGGCTTCGATCCGCTTGGCCAGCTCGACCTCTTCCTCGGCATTAAGCAGCGCCACCTTGCCGATCTGCTTGAGGTAAGCACGAACCGAGTCAGCGGACGCGGTGAGTTCGGCGTCCTTGCGGGCCTGCCGCAACGCCTCGGATTCGTCTTCGTCCCAGACGAAATCGCCGGAGGCCTTGTCCTTTTCGGAGGGCTCAGCGATCTCCTCCTCGTCCTCGGCCGGCGCCTTGACGGCCGCCGGCTTCGCGGCGCTCGCGCCCTCCTCGGCGTCGTCGTCCCCCTCGCCGGCCTCGGCGGGCGCTACCTCATCCTCCAGCTCGTCGAGGACGAGGTCGGCGTCGATTTCGAGGTCCTCGACGGGCACATCCGCGAGGTCCGGCTCGCCGTCGAGGTCCTCGGCGGCGTTCTCGTCGACGCCCTCCGGGCTCTCGTCGTCGTCGGCGCCCTTGGCTGCGGCCTTGGTTCCGCGACCCGATGGCGCCTTGCCCGCGGCCGCCTTGGCGGGAGTGCGGGACTTCTTCGCGGCGCCGCCCTCGGCGGTCGCCTCGGTGTCGTCGGCGGGCTTGGTGGCCGTCGCCGCAGCCTTCGTCGCGCGCTTCGCCGGTGCGGCGCCATTGGCGGCCTTTGCCGCGGGCCGCTTGGCGGGGGTCTTGGTGGCGGTGCGCTTCACCGGCTCATCGGTTGCCGGGCTGGTCTTGGTGGCTGCCACGTACACCCCTTCGGTTGGACTCACTTTTCGGTGGGTTTGGGCATGGTTAACCGAAAGTGTCTGCTATGTCGAATGTCGGCGTTGGTATCAGCGTGACTGCTCGCACGCTATCTGTCGGGCGGTCGCCGTGGACCATTGTAACGACAGTGCGCGCTCCTACCGCCCCAGCGGGGAAAATTCAGTGCGTTACGTCCGCGGTCGAGGCCATCGCGGCGCCGACTATCCCCGCGGTATTGAGCAATGCCGCCGGGACCACCGGGGTGCGGTTTTCGAGCAGCGGCACCCATTGGTCGGCCTTTCGGCTGATCCCACCGCCGGCGATGATCAGGTCGGGCCATATCGCGTTCTCGATGGCGATCAGCACCCTGGTCACCTCTTTCGTCCAGCGCCGGTAGCTCCACTCGTTCTTGTCTTTGACCGACGACGCCGCGCGTTTCTCGGCTTCTTTGCCACCGACTTCGAGATGGCCGAACTCGGTGTTGGGTATCAGTTTCCCGTTGTGGATCAGGGCGGACCCGATTCCAGTTCCGAACGTCAGCAACACGACCAGCCCGGACTTATTCTTGCCCGCCCCGTAGCGCTCTTCGGCGAGCCCGGCCGCGTCGGCATCGTTGAGAACGGTGACCTCCTGGCCGTTCAGCTCGGAGCTGATGACGTCGCGCGCGTTGGTCCCGATCCAGGCGGGGTCGACGTTGGCGGCCGTCTGGACGATGCCGTGGGTGACGACGCCGGGATAGGTCACGCCGAGTGGACCGGTCCACCCGAATTCCTTGACGACCTTGGCGATGGTCTTGCCGACGGCCGACGGCGTGGCGGGTTGCGGTGTCAGCAGTTTGACCCGGTCGCCGACCAACAGTCCGGTGTCCAGGTCGACGATGCCGCCTTTGATTCCGCTGCCGCCGACGTCGATGCCGAATCCACGACGCTGCGGCGTGCTGGAGGCTGCCTCGGCACCGGGTGTATCCGTGGCCGATTCGGTGCTGGTCATCGAAATCTCCTTGGCGAGATTTGGGCTGGTTCACACCTTAGCTGGCAACGATGCGGTTGCGGTCGGGCAATGCGAGCGGGGTGTCGCCGGCCTGCGCCGTGGTGGGCGACTGTGATGCCATAGACCGGTGACACGACCCGACGTGCGGGCGCCAGCCGATTGCGGGGGAGAGCCCGCCCGGCTGCGCTCGGTAGCCGAGACGCTAGCCGCCGAAGCCGCCGCGTTCGTGAGGTCTCGCCGCGCCGAGGTGTTCGGCGCTCACGCGGGCGCGACCGACAGCGGCGCGGTGCGGTCCAAAAGCACACCGACCGATCCGGTGACGGTGGTCGACACCGAGACCGAGCGGCTGCTGCGTGACCGGTTGGCCGAATTACGGCCCGGCGAACCGATTCTCGGGGAGGAGGGCGGCGGGCCCGCCGATGCCACCGACGCGGTCACCTGGGTGCTCGATCCCATCGACGGCACGGTGAATTTCGTCTACGGCATACCGGCGTACGCGGTGTCGGTCGGGGCGCAGCGCAACGGCGTGTCGGTGGCCGGCGCGGTCGCCGACGTCGTCGGGGGCCGGGTCTACTCCGCGGCGACAGGCCTCGGTGCGCACTTCATCGACGAGCAGGGGACGCACCCGTCGCGGTGTGCCGACGTCGACGAATTGTCGATGGCCTTGCTGGGCACCGGCTTTGGGTATTCGATCGCGCGCCGCACCACCCAGGCGGCGCTGCTGGCGCAACTGCTGCCGCTGGTTCGCGATGTGCGGCGGATCGGTTCCGCGGCGCTGGACTTGTGCATGGTCGCGGCGGGGCGGCTGGACGCCTACTACGAGCACGGGCTGCAGGTGTGGGATCACGCGGCGGGTGCACTGATCGCCGCCGAGGCCGGGGCGCGGGTGTTGGTGCCGCCGCCGGACGGGCCGGTCGGCGGCGCCGGACTGGTGATCGCGGCCGCGCCCGGAATCGCCGACGAACTGCTGGCGGCCCTGGAGCAATTCAACGGCCTTGCGCCCATCGCGGACTGAATCAGCAGCTGCTGGCGTGAATCTTCGATAACAGCGAGGGATCTGACGTTCCGGTGGCACCGGGGCGCAGGCTGGCGAGCACCGAGTCGATGTCGTCGTTGTGGGCCAGCGCGGTGAATTCCGTGCCGACGGCCAGGTCGACGGAGTCGTCGGCGCGATTGTCGTTGAACAGCTCGCTGCACGGGGCAACCAGCCAGACCGCGGCGGCGGTGGCTTGTCCGGCCGTACCGAAGCGGATCTGCCCCTGGCAGGTCAGGCGGGTACCGGCGTAAATCGGGTCGTTGGCCGCGGTCGGCTGCGCGAAGCCCAGATCCTTCATCGCACCGGCGACGTCGGCGGCCTGCCCGCCGCGGCCGCTGGCGTTGAGGACGCGGACCTTGGTGTCGGCGAGTTTGGCGGGCATCACGTCGGCCATCGCACTGCGCGACATCTGCTCGCCGATTTGGGCCGGCGCCGATCCGGTCGGCTGCGGGGGCGGGTTGCACGCTTGGACTTCGCGTTCTTTCGCGGGTCGGGTGAGCGCCACGGTCCACGCGACACCCGTCACGGCCACCAGGAAAACCAGCACGACGATGGCAGGCCGGGGATTGCGCCGCCGAAAGGGCCGACCGTGCTTGTCGAAGGCTGTACCCTCGGTGATTTGTGCGACCACAGCTGCACTCTAGCTGCAACTAAATCCACTGTTTAAAGGCAAATATGAGGGTCAATCCGGGGGTGTGAGGTAAATCACAACCGAATCGACCGGGTTCTGGGCACGAATCATTTGGTGGATGCGTTCGACGCTGGTACAAAGCGTTGCTTGAGGTAACGCAGGCATGTGAGGGGATTGGACGATGCCTACCGACTACGACGCTCCACGGCGCACCGAAACGGACGACGTTTCGGAGGACTCGCTGGAGGAGCTCAAAGCTCGACGGAACGAAGCGGCGTCGGCCGTTGTCGACGTGGACGAATCTGAGTCTGCCGAGAACTTCGAACTGCCTGGCGCCGACCTGTCTGGCGAGGAGCTATCTGTTCGGGTCATCCCGAAACAAGCTGACGAGTTCACCTGCTCGAGCTGCTTTTTGGTGCAACACCGCAGTCGACTTGCCAGCGAGAAGAACGGCGTGATGATCTGCACCGACTGCGCAGCCTGATCGGTCAGCTGCGTAATGCCGACAGCACCCGCTCGGGGTGACGGCAGCTCACCATCCAGTACGGCGTCGGGTCGTCTGGGTCATCGAGGACGAGCAAAATCATCGGTCCGACCCATGCGCGATGCAGCACGAACGCCGCAGGGTCGAGCTGACGTCCCAGTGCCGCCGACTTCGCCGACGGCGCAATCTCCGCGGATCGGGCGATCACGGTGACCGGCAGATGGGCTTCGGAGGCCCACAGTTGCACCACACCGTCGTCGTCGGCGGTGACTCGGATTTCGACGCGGCCCAGCCACAACAGCGCACCGGTGGCCACGATGAACAGCACCACAAACGGCAGCCAATCGGGGAGGGCCTTGACACCGAGATTGACTTCGACAGCAATCAACGTCGCCAGCGCGAAGGCCGGTGGCCACCACCACCATGGGACCCACAGCCGCTCGCGATATCGCACGCTGTGCGGCGCGACGCGCGTACTGGACACGCGGTCAAGGGTAGTCTGTGGCCCCGTGTCGACCAGTCTGGCCGTTGTCCGCCTCGACCCCGAGCTCCCGCTACCCAATCGTGCGCACGACGGCGACGCGGGGGTTGACCTTTACAGCGCCGAAGACGTGCGGCTGGACCCGGGGCAGCGCGCCCTGGTCCGGACGGGCGTGGCGGTCGCCATCCCGTTCGGAATGGTCGGCTTGGTGCACCCGCGCTCGGGATTGGCTGCGCGGGTTGGACTTTCGATCGTCAACAGTCCGGGTACCATCGACGCGGGCTATCGCGGCGAGATCAAGGTTGCGCTGATCAACCTCGACCCGGCCGAGCCGATCGTGGTGCACCGCGGCGATCGGATCGCCCAGCTGCTGGTGCAGCGGGTCGAGTTAGTCGAGCTGGTTGAGGTCGCGTCGTTCGACGAGGCCGGGCTGGCCGAAACATCCCGTGGCGATGGTGGCCACGGTTCCTCCGGCGGACATGCGAGTTTGTGATGGCATTCGGTAGACGTTCTGGCAAAGACGACAGCGACGACATTTCAGCCACGGCGGCCGGCGACGACCCGGTCGACAGCGCCGCCGCTGGGCCAGCCGACGAGCTGGCGGGCCCGTTCGATATCGACGACTTCGACGACCCGTCGGTGGCGGAGCTCGCCCGGCTCGATCTGGGCTCGGTTCTCATCCCGATGCCGGAAGCCGGCCAACTGCAGGTCGAGCTGACCGAGACCGGCGTGCCGAGCGCCGTGTGGGTCGTCACGCCCAACGGCCGGTTCACGATCGCCGCCTACGCCGCCCCCAAGACGGGTGGCCTGTGGCGTGAGGTGGCCGGCGAACTCGCCGACTCGCTGCGCAAGGACTCGGCCCAGGTCAGCATCAAGGACGGCCCGTGGGGTCGCGAGGTGGTCGGCACCGCCACGGGAGTGGTGCGCTTCATCGGGGTCGACGGCTACCGCTGGATGATCCGCTGCGTGATCAATGGCGCGCACGAGACCATGGAGGCGCTGGAACAGGAGGCGCGGGCGGCGTTGGCGGACACCGTGGTTCGCCGCGACGACACCCCGCTGCCGGTGCGTACACCACTGGCCGTGAACCTTCCCGAGCCGATGGCCGAGCAGCTGCGGCAGGCCGCTGTGCAGCAGGCCGAGGCGCAGCAGCAGGCCTCGGAACAGACCTACGCGGAGCAGCCGCCCAACGATCCGGCCGCGCGCCGCAGCGTGGACGGATCGGCCATGCAGCAGTTGCGCACCACCACCGGCGGCTAGCCCCGCCCGTTCGACCGTCGAGTGTGCGGCGATACCGTCGAGCGTGCACTCGACGGTATCGAGTGTGAATCCGCGGCTTTGACTGTGCGTCCAGGGTGTCGACACGCCGGGACATCCCGCCGTGAGTGCGCACCGAAGCCCTGACCGCGCACGCGATCAGCCAAAGATGGCTGATGCGGGGTAACGCGCGCCGGCCGCCCGAGACGGCTACGCGTCGGCCAGCGCGGCCAGACAGGCCGCCCCGAGCGTGGCGCTGTCCGCGCCGATCTGATCGAGCGTCACCGTCCGCAGGCCCGCGTGCGGTGCGGCGTCGACCCAGTCGACACCGGCCTGCAGCGGATGAATCGGATCGTCGACCGCGGCGGCCACTCCGAGAGGCGCGGCCAGCTTGTGCAGTTCGTCACAACTTGGCGCGACGTAGGCGGCCGCTTCGTCCATCGCGTCGGGCAGCAGCGGCCATTGTGCAAGCCAGGACCGGGCCAGCTCCTCGGCCAACCACGCCGGGCTGGACGCCCGCATCTGTGCGGTCGCCGCCGCCAGACCGTCGGCACGTAGCTGGGAAGCGGAGTACCGCGCCGCCAGGGCGGCCGGCGCCGAACCGGGTGCCCCGGCCCAGGCCGGCAGCGCCGCCAGCACCGCGACCGCCTGACCAGGATGTGCGAGTGCCCACGCGGCTGCGACCGCGGCTCCGATCGAGATTCCGCCGACGGCGATGGGACCTTCGCGCGCGGCGTCGTCGAGCGCGGACAGGTAGCCGTCGACCAATCGATCCGGGCGCGGCGCAGGGGTCACCGGCCGTGCGCCGACACTGCGCAAGGGACCGGAAAACGCCCGTCCGACGTACACGTCGTCCGACCCGGTTCCGGGCAACAGCACGGTCGTGACACCGCGCAGATCGACACCCACGCCCCGATACTGCCCGGCCGAGACAAGCAGTCCAAAATCACGGTTTGGTCCGGTTGGCGCCGGGGAACCAACAGGTCTACGGTTTCCGTTGGCATAGATGAAGGCACCGCAGCTTTTTCGGAATTGTCAGGAGTGAGCATGGGGGCTCAGGGGTATTTACGCCGCCTCACCCGTCGGTTGACGGAGGACCCGGAGCAACTCGATTCCGAACAGCTGTCGGACGAGGTCGCCAGCACTGGCGCGCAGCGCGTGATCGATTGCGAACGTGGCCAGGAGGTCACGATGGTCGGCACGCTGCGCAGCGTGGAATGCAACGGCAAGGGCTGCGCGGGCGGTGTCAAGGCCGAACTGTTCGACGGCAGCGACACGGTGACGCTGGTGTGGCTGGGCCAGCGCCGCATCCCCGGCATCGATTCGGGCCGCACTTTGCGGGTGCGCGGCCGGATGGGCAAGCTGGAGAATGGAACCAAGGCCATCTACAACCCGCATTACGAAATCCAGCGTTGACTCTGCCCAGTAACACTTCTAATCGCATCAGTCCAGAACGCCTGCTGAGCCAGCTAGGCGGGGTGAGTGGTGTCATCTACTCGTCGCTGCCCGTCGTCATCTTCGTGGCGGTTTCCAGCCTGTCGGGCCTACTGCCCGCGATCGGCGCGGCGCTCGGGGTGGCCGCACTGGTCTTGGTGTGGCGGCTGATTCGACGGGATTCCACGCAGCCGGCGTTTTCCGGGTTCGCCGGCGTCGCCGTCTGTGCGCTGATCGCTTACGTCGTCGGCGAATCCAAGGGCTATTTCCTGCTCGGCATCTGGATGTCGCTGCTGTGGGCGGTGGTCTTCGCGGCGTCTGTGGTGATTCGCCGGCCGCTGGTGGGCTACGCGTGGAGCTGGGCCACCGGGCGGGACCGGTGCTGGCGCAACGTGCCCCGGGCCGTGTACGCGTTCGATGCGGCCTCGTTGTGCTGGGTGCTGGTCTTCGGCGCGCGGTTCGTGGTTCAGCGACTGCTGTACGACGCCGATCAGACCGGCTGGCTGGCCACGGCGCGTATCGGGATGGGCTGGCCGCTGACCGCGGTGGCAGGGCTGGTGACCTACGTGGCGATCAAGGCCGCGCAGCGCGCGATGGCCGGTGCCGCCGATGATTTCGGCCCCGCTGCCGTCCAGGTCGACGCCGACACCGTCGGCGACTAGTTGGCGGGCGGGGCGGCCGCCGGCAGCAGCAGCTTGCGCAGATCCTCTTCGGCATCGGCGGCCGCGACGAAGAGCAGCTCGTCGCCGCCTTCCAATGGCTCGTCGCCCTCGGGCACGATCACGCGCGGCCCGCGCAGGATGGTGACCAGCGCGGTATCCCGGGGCAGCTCGAGCCGGCGTACCGGCTTGCCGCCCCAGGGCGTGTCATCGGGCAGGGTGATCTCGACCAGGTTGGCCTGACCCCGCCGGAACTCCATCAGGCGCACCAAATCGCCCACGGCGACCGCCTCTTCGATCAGCGACGCCAGCATGCGCGGGGTGGACACCGCCACATCGACACCCCAGGCGTCGGTGAACAGCCACTCGTTGCGGGGGTCGTTGACCCGGGCCACCACCCGAGGCACCGCGAACTCGGTCTTGGCCAGCAGGCTGAGCACCACGTTGACCTTGTCGTCACCGGTCGCGGCCACCACCACGTCGAAATCCTCGAGGTGCACCGATTCCAGCAGGCTCAGTTCGCAGGCATCGCCAAGACGCCAGTGCGCGGCAGGGATCGCGTCGACGTCGACGTGGTCGGGGTTGCGTTCGATCAGGGTGATGTCGTGGTTGTTCTCGATGAGCTCGCGAGCGACCGAGCGGCCGACCGCGCCGGCCCCGGCAACAGCTACCTTCATGTGCGCCGCTCCTTGGTCACGGTCGGGTGCCTCGGGCTCAATGCCCCGGCCCCTCATCGATGTCGTCGGCGGGCGGCAGCGCGGCGATGGCCACCGCCTCGGCGACCCGGCCGGATATCGCGGCGATGTAGACCTGGTCGCCGGCCTGGATGACCGTCTTCGGTTCCGGCAGGATGCCCGTGCCGAAGCGGATTAAAAATGCCACGCGTGCGCCGGTGGCCCGCTCCAGATCGGTAGCCCGGCGGCCCACCCAGTCCTCGTGCAGGACGACCTCGGCGACGGCGACCGTTCCGGTGGGGTCGCGCCACTTGGCGGTCTCACTCTCCCGGGTCAACGCGTTGAGCAGGCGATCGGTGGTCCACGGCACGGTGGCAATCGTTGGGATACCGAGGCGTTCGTAGACCTCGGCGCGCTTGGCGTCGTAAATCCGGGCCACCACCCGGTTGACGCCGAACGTCTCGCGAGCCAGCCGAGCCGAGATGATGTTGGAGTTGTCCCCGGATGACACCGCGGCGAACGCGTCGGCCTCCTCGATGCCCGCTTTCAGCAGCACATCCCGGTCGAAACCCTGGCCCAGCACCCGTTCACCGGCGAACTCCGGGCTCAGCCGGTTGAACGCCGAGCTGTCGCGGTCGATCACCGCCACATCGTGGCCAATTCGGGACAGCCCGTCGGACAGGGAAGAGCCGACCCGGCCGCATCCCATCACAACCACCCGCACGTCAGGTCCTCTCGGCTGGGTCGGAGTATGTGTCATTCCATCGGCAAACTTCGTTGGCCAGCCGATATCCGTCGGGAACATTCTCGCTCACGGAACGCTACCGGCACTGCCCGTTGCGCTTACTCTTGGCTCTCGTGTCCAAACTTTCAACCGCAGCGCGCCGGTTGCTGATTGGCCGGCCGCAACGCAGCGACCGCCTGAGCCACACCCTGCTGCCCAAGCGCATCGCCTTGCCGGTGTTCGCCTCCGACGCACTGTCGTCGGTGGCGTATGCGCCCGAGGAAATCTTTCTGATGCTCTCGGTGGCCGGGGCGGCCGCGTACGCGCTGACGCCGTGGATCGGTCTCGCGGTGGCCGCGGTCATGTTGGTGGTGGTGGCCAGCTACCGGCAGAACGTGCACGCCTACCCGTCCGGTGGTGGCGACTACGAGGTGGTCACCACGAACCTGGGCGACACCGCCGGCCTCGTGGTGGCCAGTGCCCTGATGGTGGATTATGTTCTCACCGTTGCTGTTTCAACCTCGTCGGCGATGGCCAACATTGGTTCCGCGCTCCCGGTCGTGGCCGAGAACAAGGTCTGGTTCTGCGTGGGCGCGATCGTGGTGGTGATGGCGTTGAACCTGCGTGGGATACGCGAGTCCGGGGTGGCCTTCGCGATCCCGACCTACGCGTTCATCGTCGGGGTCGTCGTGATGATCGGGTGGGGGTTGATCCGGATTTTCGTGCTCGGCAACCCGCTGCGGGCCGAATCCGCCGGCTACCAGATGCATGCCGAGCACGGGCAGATCGTCGGTTTCGCGTTTGCGTTCCTGCTGGCCCGCTCGTTCTCGTCGGGCTGCGCGGCGCTGACCGGTGTCGAGGCGATCAGCAATGGAGTGCCGGCGTTTGAAAAACCCAAGTCCCGCAACGCCGCAACGACTCTGCTGATGCTCGGCGCGATCGCGGTGACGCTGCTGATGGGCATCATCGTGCTGGCCCAGCAGATCCACGTGCAGCTGGTCGAGGATCCCGCCACGCAGCTGGGCGGCATCCCGGCCGGCTATATGCAGAAGACACTGGTCACGCAGCTGGCGGAGACGGTGTTCGGCAGCTTCCACATCGGGTTTCTCCTCATCGCGACGGTGACCGCGCTGATCTTGGTGCTGGCGGCCAACACCGCGTTCAACGGGTTCCCGGTGCTCGGCTCGGTGCTGGCGCAGCACAGCTACCTGCCGCGCCAGCTGCACACCCGCGGAGACCGCCTGGCGTTCTCCAACGGGATCCTGTTCCTGTCGGCGGCGGCTCTCGCGTTCGTCATCGCGTTCCGTGGTGAGGTGACCGCGCTGATCCAGCTCTACATCGTCGGCGTTTTCATCTCGTTCACGCTGAGCCAAATCGGCATGGTCCGGCACTGGACTCGCTTGTTGCGCACCGAGACCGATCCGCCGGTGCGGCGCAAGATGATGCGTTCGCGAGTGGTCAACACGGTCGGCCTGCTTTCCACCGGTGCGGTGCTGTTGGTGGTCCTGGTCACCAAGTTTCTCGCCGGGGCGTGGATCGCCATCGTGGCGATGGGCGCGCTGTTCATCATCATGAAGCTGATCCGCAAGCACTACGACACCGTCAATCGGGAGCTCGAAGAACAAGCCGCCACCCAGCACGACGTGGTGCTGCCCAGCCGCAACCACGCCTTGGTGCTGGTGTCGAAGCTGCACCTGCCGACCCTGCGGGCACTGGCCTACGCGCGAGCGACCCGTCCCGATGCGCTCGAGGCCCTGACAGTCAGCGTCGACGACGTGGAAACCCGTGCGCTGGTGCATGATTGGGAGCGAAGCGAAATCAGCGTGCCACTGAAGGTCATCGCTTCGCCGTACCGCGAAATCACCCGTCCCATCCTCGATTACGTCAAACGAGTCGCCAAAGAGTCGCCGCGCACCGTGGTGACGGTGTTCATCCCGGAGTATGTCGTCGGCCATTGGTGGGAACAGGTGCTGCACAACCAAAGCGCACTCCGTCTCAAGGGCCGCCTGCTGTTCATGCCCAACGTGATGGTCACTTCCGTTCCCTGGCAATTGAATTCGGCCGAACGACTGCAGCTGCTGCAGCCGCACGCGGCTCCCGGCGACGCCCGTCGCGGAATCTTCGACTAAAGCGAACATGTCGTGAGAGCCGAGGCGTCGTTGCCGCCCGCTGGCGGGGAGCTGACGCTGGTCACCGGTGCTCCCGCCAACGGCGGTAGCTGCGTGGCCCACCACGAAGGCCGGGTGGTGTTCGTGCGCTACGCCTTGCCCGGCGAACGGGTGCGGGTTCGGGTCACCGCGGATCGCGGATCTTATTGGCATGCAGAGGTTGTCGAGGTCCTTGAGCCGTCGGCGGATCGGACCGAGTCGCTGTGCCCGATCGCCGGGGTGGACGGCTCCGGGTGTTGCGATCTGGCATTCGCTGCCCCGGAAGCGGTTCGGGCGCTCAAGGCGCAGATCGTGTCCAATCAGTTGGAACGGCTGGGTGGGCATCACTGGAGCGGTGAGGCGGAACCGCTTTCGGATTCCGGCCCGACCGGCTGGCGCACCCGGGTGCGCCTGGAGGTGGGTGCGGACGGCCGCCCCGGGTTTCACCGCTACCACAGCGACGAGCTGGTGACCGACCTGCGCTGCGCGCAGTTGCTGGCGGGAATGCTGGACGGACTGGCGGAGGCGTGTTCCGCGGCCGACCTGTCGCCGACCGCGCAGCTGCATGTCGCGATCGACGATGACGGCCGGCGCCATGTGGTGCGCACCCTGCGACATGGCGGGCGCACGACGACCAATGTGGTGCAGGGTGACTACGAGGCAACCCAGCGGGTGGGGCGGCGGAGCTGGCGGGTGCCGGTGACCGCGTTCTGGCAGGCGCACCGCGACGCGGCGCGGGTTTACAGCGCTCTGGTCGCCGACTGGGCACAGCCCGCCACCGGCATGACGGTGTGGGATCTCTACGGCGGCGTCGGCGTTTTCGCCGCGACCCTGGGCGATGCGGTGGGGGAGTCCGGGCGGGTGCTCACCGTCGACACCTCCCGCGCGTCGACCCGGGCGGCCCGCGCCACACTGGTTGATCTGCCGCAGGTGGACGTCGTCACCGATTCGGTGCGCCGCGCGGTGTCGACCCAGCGAAGTAGTGCCGATGTTGTCGTGCTGGATCCGCCACGTTCGGGTGCCGGGCGCGACGTCATCGAGCTACTGGCCGCCGCCGGCGTGCCGCGGGTAGTGCACATCGGTTGCGAGGCAGCGTCTTTCGCCCGCGATATCGGCTTGTACCTCGGCCGTGGTTATGCGGTCGAGAAAATCAAGGTATTCGATGCGTTCCCGCTGACCCATCACACCGAATGCGTCGCGCTGCTGACCCGTTAGGGCCGGCGCAGTGGCCCGCATGTGCGGCGCCGCTAACGTGAACGAGAAACCCGTGACCGCAATGCCTTTGCCGGTGCTTTTGTCCGCGACGGGTTAGACTCCGTCGCGGTGTGCCGGGAAGTCTGGTCGGCGATGTCGTCGTCGACCGATCGAAAGGCTCGGGTGCCTACTACCGAACAACGGTCCGTGACCGTCGAGTCAGCCCGCAGCCGGCTGTCGGGCTGTCCACACATGCCAACCTGTGTCCGATTCATGCTCGCCGGGGGGCCGCCATCGTGAATGAGACTGTCCGCTACGCGTTGATCGTCTTGTTCTGCAGTGCCGTCGGTCTGGTTGCGGTGTTAGCGAACCGGCTGACCGAGCGGGTCAAAATCCCGGTGGCCCTGCTCGTGCTGGTCGGAGTGGCCGTGGCGGTGCACACCGTGCCCGCGCTGCAGCCACCGTCCGAGCGGACGGTGGAGCGGGTGATCACCATCGCGCTGGTGTTGGTGTTGTTCGACGGCGGAATGCACATCGGGCCTTCGCGCTTCCGCGCGGCGGTTGTCCCTATCCTGTCGGTCGGCGTCGTGGGCACCGCCCTCACCGCCGCCGGCGCGGCGCTGACGTTGCACTACCTATGCGGAGTCGGCTGGTTCCCTGCGGTGCTCGTGGCCACCGCCGTTGCTCCCACCGATCCGGCCGTCGTCTTCTCTGTCCTGGGCAAACGCGAGATTGCCGGTCGCAGTAGCACCATCCTGGAGGGCGAGTCCGGCGCCAACGATCCGGTGGGCATCTCGTTGATGGGCAGCCTGATCGCAGCGGGTGGCCTCAGCGCAGCCGGCTTCGCCAGCGTAGGAGCCCAATTCGTTCTGCAAATGGCGATTGGCCTGGCCGTCGGGGTGATCGGCGGCCGTGCACTGCTGGTGTTCATGCGCCGGGTGGCATTGCCCAGCGAAGGCCTCTACTCGCTCCGAACATTGGCATCCAGCCTGATGCTGTACGGCATCGCCACGCTTGCGCACGGCTCGGGATTTCTGGCGGTGTTCGTTGCCGGCATCGTCATCGGCGACGCTCGCGCGCCCTATAAGCCGGAGATCAAGCGATTCCACGCCGCCCTGGCCGGTCTGGCCGAAATCGTCGCGTTCGCCGTTCTGGGTTTGACCGTCGATCTCCGTGTGCTTGCCCACCCCGGCGTATGGATTCCCGGGCTCGTCCTCGGTGTGGCCCTGACGGGGCTGATTCGTCCGCTGGCGGTGAGCGCCTGCCTGGTTCGCGTGCAACTAGCGCGAAACGAACGCCTTTTCATCCTGTTCGCCGGCCTCAAGGGCGCGGTGCCGATCCTGCTGGGCGAGTTCCTGCGGGCCGCCCACATCGCCGACGCCGAACGCCTGTACGGCATCGTGGTCGTCGTTGTAGTTTTTTCTGTTCTGGTGCAAGGCAGCTCGGTGCCCAGTGTCGCAAAACTGTTGCACCTGCCCATCCGTACCGTCGAGACCCAGCCATGGCAGATAGGTGTCCGGCTCGCGGACGAACCGCAGGGGGTCCATCGCTTCAGCGTTGCCGAAGGGTCTGCCGCGCAGGGGTGCACAGTCGAGGGTCTCGGTGATCGTGTCGGCGACATCTGGGTGAGCATCGTCGTGCGCGCAACCGGCCTGGTGCCGGTCCGGGGCGACACCGAACTTGAGGCCGGCGACGAGGTTGTCATGCTGGCAGATCCCGAACTTCATGACACGCTTGCTGAACTGTTCGGCCCCTCGTAGGCCGGCTACCTCCGGCCGCTTCCCTGCTGTTCCGGCCGTCGCTGCGTAGACTATCGGGATGCTCGAACAGATCCGCGGGCCCGCCGATCTGCAGCCCCTTTCCCAGCAGCAGCTCCGCGATCTGGCCGCCGAGATTCGCGAGTTCCTGATCCACAAGGTTGCTGCAACGGGGGGCCACCTGGGACCGAACCTCGGCGTCGTCGAGCTGACGCTGGCGCTGCATCGGGTGTTCGACTCGCCGCACGATCCGATCATCTTCGACACCGGCCACCAGGCCTACGTGCACAAAATGCTGACCGGCCGCTGCCAGGACTTCGAGAGCCTGCGCAAGAAGGGCGGCCTGTCGGGGTATCCGTCGCGCAGCGAAAGCGAGCACGACTGGGTGGAGTCCAGCCATGCCAGTGCGGCGTTGTCGTACGCCGACGGCTTGGCCAAGGCCTTCGAGCTGACCGGGCACCGCAATCGGCACGTGGTCGCGGTGGTCGGCGACGGCGCGCTGACCGGCGGCATGTGTTGGGAGGCGCTGAACAACATCGCGTCCTCCGGTCGTCCGGTCGTCATCGTCGTCAACGACAACGGCCGCAGCTACGCACCCACGATCGGCGGCGTCGCCGACCATCTGGCTTCACTGCGTCTGCAGCCGGCCTACGAGCAGATGCTGGAAAAGGGCCGCGACGTGGTGCGTTCCATGCCGCTGTTCGGCAAGATCGCCTACCGCTTCATGCACAGCGTCAAGGCGGGCATTAAGGACTCACTGTCGCCGCAACTGATGTTCACCGATCTCGGGCTGAAGTACGTCGGCCCGGTCGACGGTCACGACGAACGCGCGGTGGAGGCCGCGCTGCGGCATGCCCGCGGCTTCGGTGGCCCGGTGATCGTGCACGTCGCCACCCGGAAGGGAATGGGCTATGCCCCGGCCGAGGCCGACGAGGCCGAGCAGATGCATTCCACCGCGCCGATCGACCCGGTCACCGGCCAGGCCACCAAGATCCCCGGCCCGGGCTGGACGGCGACCTTCTCCGAGGCGCTGATCGGCTACGCCAGAAAGCGGCGCGACATCGTGGCGATCACGGCGGCGATGCCCGGCCCGACCGGGCTGAGCGCGTTCGGGGAACAGTTCCCGGATCGGTTGTTCGACGTCGGCATCGCCGAACAGCACGCGGTGACGTCGGCGGCCGGGCTGGCGATGGGTGGGATGCACCCGGTGGTGGCCATCTACTCGACGTTCCTCAACCGGGCGTTCGACCAGATCATGATGGACGTGGCGCTGCACAAGCTGCCCGTCACCCTCGTGCTCGACCGCGCCGGGGTCACCGGCTCCGACGGTGCCAGCCACAACGGCATGTGGGATCTGTCGATCCTCAACATCGTGCCCGGCATGCGGGTGGCCGCCCCGCGTGACGCCACCCGGTTGCGCGAGGAACTCGGTGAGGCGCTCGAGGTGGACGACGGCCCGACGGCGTTACGGTTCCCGAAAGGCGATGTGGGCGAAGACATTCCGTCCTTAGAGCGCCGGTCGGGAATCGATGTGCTCGCGGTACCCGCCGGTGGGCTTAACCGCGATGTGCTCCTGGTGGCCGTCGGCGCATTTGCCCCGATGGCGCTGGCCGTGGCCAAGCGGCTGCACAACCAGGGGATCGGTGTGACCGTGATCGATCCGCGATGGGTGTTGCCGGTGTCCGACGGTGTTCTCGAACTGGCGGTGCAGCACAAACTGCTCGTCACGCTGGAGGACAACGGCGTCAACGGCGGTGTGGGGTCAGCGGTTTCGGCCGCGCTGCGGCGCGCCGAGATCGACATGCCGTGCCGCGATGTCGGCCTGTGCCAGGACTTCTACGAGCACGCCTCACGCGGTGAGGTGTTGGCCGACCTCGGGCTGACCGACCAGGACGTGGCCCGCCGGATCACCGGTTGGGTTGCCGCACTGGGCAGTTGCGAATCCGAAGCGGAGATCCGCGAGCACCTCGACTAGCTGTCGGTGCCCTCGGCTTTGGGAGGCGGCTGCAGCGCGTTTGCCAGAACGGGATCGACGAGTTCGCGTTGCCAGTCCCGCGCGTGGCCGGCGCACAAGAATTCTTCGACAGCCGCGACCGGGTCTGGTGCGCCCTCCCAGTCCCAGCACAGTCGCCGCACCAGGTCAGGCGAGACCAGGTTCTCCGCCGGCACATTCACCTGCTCCGACAGCTCGGACAGCCCGGCCCGGGCCGCCTCCAGCCGGGCGGCCGCCTCGGGTTTGCGTCTGCTCCACCGCGCCGGCGGCGGCGGCCCGTTCGGCGGCTCGGCGTCTTCCGGCGCGTCTTGGCTGTCGCGGGCGGTCTGCAGCGCGCCCAACCACGTTGCCGCGCTGCGCCGCTGGTTGCGCCCACCGAACACCGGCAACGCGATCAGGTCGTCGATGGTCTTCGGGTTGGCGATGGCGGCGTCGATGATGGCCGAATCCGGCAGGATGCGCCGGGGCGCGATGTCGCGGCGCTGGGCGATGCTATCGCGCGTCGTCCACAATTCGCGCACCGCGGCCAGGCCGCGGCGGTCACGCACCTTATGGATGCCCGACGTCCGCCGCCAGCGGTCGCGCCGCGGCGTAGCCTCCTTGCTGCCCACGGCCCGTAGGTAATCGAATTCCTCTGCAGCCCAACCGCTTTTGCCTTGCTCAGCCAGAACCGCCGAAATCGCCGCGCGGAGCTCGACGAGCAGTTCGACGTCGAGGGCCGCGTAGTTGAGCCACTCCCCAGGCAGCGGCCGCTTCGACCAGTCGGCCGCGCCGTGACCCTTGACCAGACCATGGCCCAGCAGCCGTTCGGTCATCGCCGCCAGGTTCACCCGCTCGAACCCGGCAAGTCGTCCGGCGAGTTCGGTGTCGTACACCGCGGGGGGCCGCATGCCGACCTCGGCCAGACAGGGCAGATCCTGATCGGCGGCGTGCAGGATCCATTCGTCTTGGCTGAGCACCTCGGCCACGGGCCGCAGCGCCGTCAGCGGATCGGCGCCGTGGCTGACCGGGTCGATGAGCACGGTGCCGGCGCCGGCCCGCCGGATCTGGATCAGGTAGGCCCGGTTGGAGTAGCGGAATCCCGACGCCCGCTCGGCGTCCACCGCAAATGGCCCGTGCCCGCGGTCCAGGAGTTGCGCGGCGTCGGCGATCTCGCCGACGCTCACCGAGAGATCGGGTACGCCGTCGGCGGGGTGCAGGAGTGGACTGGGTTCGGGTTCGGTGCTGCCGGACGCATCGTCGGCCGGTGCGCACATGTCAGGCGCGTGACCGCGAGCTCAGGTCGGTGACCCCAGCCGGCGGTAGGCCTGCGGCGTGCTCGAGCACCTCGCAAAACGCTTCGACATGCCCGCCGACGGCGGGTGAGGTGGCCGTCCACGAGGCCCGCAGCTCGAGCTGGTGGGCCCGCGGCGGCCCGGAGATGTCGCCGTAGCGCACCGACGTGGTGGCGGTGACAGTGCCTCCCAGGGCTGTGACCTGGTCCGTCCGGGCCTCCAGGGCGTCGACGAGCCAGCTCCACGCCACCTCCGGCAGCAGCGGATCGACGGCTTCGCTGGAGTCCAGGTCAGCCTGGATGTAGGCGACCAGACGCATGGTGCCGTCCCAGGCGTCGGCGCCGTCCGGATCGTGCAGCAGGATCAAGCGGCCGAACGCGTCGCCTTCGGACCGCTCGGGGACGATCTCGAGGTCGGGATGCTTGACTTCGGCGCCCAGGGCGTAGCTGAAGGGGGCCAGGCGCTGCGGGGGCCGGATCGGGCCCAGCTCGATCTCCGGCCGTGCGTTGACGGCGTTCATCGCCGCCACCGCCTCGCGGAATGGGGCCGGTTCGACTGAGGTCACAACGTTCGACGCTAGACCTATCGCCTGACCCGCCGCGACAGGCGCGCCGATCTTCAAACCCGTCGCGATCAAGCTGTTACCGGGGTGTGTCACATCGTGATGTAACAGCATTGAGCCTGCTCAGGGGCCATTCAGCGGTTGAATCGTGCCGGGCGCTTCTCCCGGTGCGCGGCGAGGCCTTCCTGCACGTCGGGGCCGCTGAAACTCAAAAATTCCAGGCCGAGCGACGTCTCGAAGGCGGGCGCGAACATGCGATACCAGTGGTTGAGGCTGTGTTTGGTCCAGCGGATCGCGTTCTGGGCTCCCTGTGCCAAATCATTGGCGACGCGGGTTGCCGTCGTGAGCACGTCGTCATCGTCGACGCAGACCGATACCAGGCCGATGCGCTCGGCTTCTTCACCCAGCAGGGTGTCGCAGGTGAGCAGGTAGTACTTGGCCTTGGCCATGCCGACCAGCAGGGGCCAGCAGATCGCGGCGTGGTCGCCGGCCGCCACTCCGAGCTTGGTGTGGCCGTCGATGATCTTCGCGTTGCGCCCGGCCACCGAGATGTCGGAAAGCAATGCCACCACCAATCCGGCGCCGACGGCGGGGCCCCGGATCGCCGAGACCATCGGCTTGTCGAAGTTGACGATATTGAGCACCAGGTCGCGGGCCTCGCGCATGATGCGAAGCCGGCCCTCGTAGTCGCCGATGGTTTCCGAGATCAGGTCGAAACTGCCGCCGGAGGAGAACGCCTTACCCTCACCACGCACCAGGACCACCCGTACGTCGGGGTCACGGTTGATGGCCGGCCAGACGTCCGCGAGATCGCGGTGCATTTGCGGCCCGACCGAGTTCAGTCCGGGCGAGTCGAGAACGACCGTGAGGACCCCTTCCAGACCGGTTACGTCGCCGTGTTCGAAGCGGAGGCTGGGGAATTCGTCGTAGTTGACTGAGACTGGCGCTACTGACACCGGGTTGATGTTACGCAGCGACGCCAGGTGCTCCAGGGGCGCCGCCCGGGCCCCGTGGCAGCATTAAGTGCAATGAGCACGCGTCGCGAACTTCCCGAGTCGCCCTATCTGGCTGCAGTCACCGGTCGCAAACCCGGCCGGGTGCCGGTTTGGTTCATGCGGCAGGCGGGGCGTTCGCTGCCCGAGTACCGGGCGCTGCGCGAGCGCAGCAGCATGCTGGAGGCGTGCTTGCAGCCCGAGGTCGTCTGCGAGATCACCCTGCAACCGATCCGGCGCCATGACGTTGACGCGGCGATCCTGTTCTCCGACATCGTCGTACCGCTGCGCGCGGCGGGCATCGACTTGGACATCGTCGCCGACGTCGGACCGGTGATCGCGCACCCGATCCGCACCGACGCCGACATCGACGCAATGAAACCCCTTGAACCGCAAGCGATTCAGCCGGTCTGCCAGGCGGTGTCGCTGCTGGTGGACGCGCTCGGCAATGTTCCGCTGATCGGTTTCGCCGGTGCGCCCTTCACGCTGGCGTCCTACCTGGTCGAAGGCGGCCCCAGCCGTAATCACGCCCGCACCAAGGCGATGATGCTGGCCGAGCCGGCGAGCTGGCATGCGCTGATGTCGAAGTTGACCGATCTCACCGTGGAGTTTTTGCGCGGCCAGATCGTTGCCGGGGTGGACGCCATCCAGGTGTTCGACTCGTGGGCGGGAACGCTGTCGCTGGCCGACTACCGCCAATACGTGTTGCCGCACAGCACCCGGGTATTCGCGACGCTGGCCGAACACCGGCTGCCGATGACGCATTTCGGGGTCGGGACGGCCGAGTTGCTGGGCGCGATGGGCGAAGCGGGCGCGACGGTCGTCGGTGTCGATTGGCGAACTTCGCTCACCGATGCCGCCGCCCGAGTGCGCTCCGGTACGGCCCTGCAGGGCAACCTCGACCCGGTGGTTGTGCTGGCGGGCTGGCCGGCGGTGGAACGCGCGGCGCGGGCCGTCGTCGACGATGGGCGCCGCGCCGTCGA
The DNA here is from genome assembly GCF_055419445.1 of Mycobacterium sp. IDUB_19. NCBI lineage: Bacteria > Bacillati > Actinomycetota > Actinomycetes > Mycobacteriales > Mycobacteriaceae > Mycobacterium > Mycobacterium sp. IDUB_19. The sequence goes on from NZ_JBVAXR010000003.1 coordinate 232,866, forward strand.
CGCCGGTGCCGCGGGCCACGTCTTCAATCTCGGTCACGGAGTGCTGCCCGAGTCCGACCCCGGCGTGCTGACCGACCTGGTGTCACTGGTCCATTCGCTATGACACTGCGCTCGTATTGTGTTGTGGGCGGTGGGATCTCGGGCTTGACAGCGGCCTACCGGCTACGCATTGCGGCGGGGGACGATGCGAGCATCACGCTGTTCGATCCGGGCGAGCGGCTCGGCGGGATACTGCGCACCGAGCAGGTCGGCGACCGCCCGATGGACCTGGGCGCCGAGGCGTTCGTGTTGCGCCGGCCCGAGATGCCCGCGCTGCTGGCCGAGCTGGGCCTGTCCGATCGTCAACTGGGCACCACCGGCGCCCGACCGTTGATTTACAGCCAGGCCGAGCTGCACGCGCTGCCGGCGGCCACGGTCGTCGGCATTCCTTCGTCGGCCGCGTCGGTGGCCGGACTGGTCGACGACGACACCCTCGCCCGGATCGACGCCGAGCCATGCCGCCCGCTGGACTGGCAACCCGGAAGTGACCCCGCCACAGCTGAATTGGTGGGCGACCGGTTCGGCGAGCAGACCGTGGCCCGATCGGTCGACCCGCTGCTGAGCGGGGTGTACGCGGGCTCGGCGGCCACGATCGGGCTGCGCGCCGCGGCCCCCAGTGTGGCGGCGGCTCTGGATCGCGGCGCCACCAGCTTGACCGACGCGGTCCGCCACGGGCTGCCGCCGGCGACGGGTGCGCCGGTGTTCGGCGCGCTGGACGGCGGCTACCAGGTGCTGGTCGATGAGCTCGTCGAGCGCAGCCGGGCGCGGTGGGTTCGGGCCGCGGTGCAACGGCTCGACCGTGCCGAGCAGGGCTGGTCGCTGCGCGATGACACCGGGGCCGGATGGCATGCCGACGCGGTGATCCTGGCCATCCCCGCCCCGCGGCTGACCCGCCTGATCGACGGCGTGGCAGCGCAGACGTTCGCCGCCGCGAGCCGGATCACGAGTGCGTCGTCGGTGGTGGTCGCGCTCGCGGTGCCCGGCGATACGGCCTTCCCCGAGTGCTCCGGGGTGCTGGTGGCCAGCGGAGAGCGGTTGCGCAGCAAGGCGATCACGCTGTCGTCACGCAAGTGGGGCGGCCGCGGCGACCTGCAATTCCTGCGGCTGTCCTTCGGGCGGTTCGGCGACGACCTGGCGGCCACCGCCTCCGACGAGGACCTGCTGGCCTGGGCGGTCGACGACCTGGTCACCGTGTTCGGGCTGACCGTCGAACCGGTGGATGCCCGTGTGCAGCGGTGGATCGAGGCGATGCCGCAGTACGGGCCGGGCCACGCCGACCTGGTCGCGCAGCTGCGCGCCGGCCTGCCGCCGACCATCGCCGTGGCGGGCAGCTACCTCGACGGGATCGGCGTGCCGGCCTGTATCGGCGCGGCCGGCAAGGCCGTCGAGCGTGTGATCAGGGCGACCGAGGGCTTCGACGCGGAAGTGGCACGATAGGTCTCATGGCCAAGATCGACTTTGACGCCCTGAACTCGACGATTCGCTACTTGATGTTCTCGGTGTTTTCGGTGGAGCCCGGCGAATTGGGTGACCAGCGCGACGCCGTGATCGACGAGACGACCCGGTTTTTCAAGCAGCAGGAAGAACGCGGTGTCGTGGTGCGCGGCCTGTACGACGTCGCGGGCCTGCGGGCCGACGCAGATTTCATGATCTGGACGCACGCCGAGCGCGTCGAAGCGTTGCAAGCCACCTACGCCGACTTCCGCCGCACCACCACGCTGGGGCAGGCCAGCGCGCCCGTGTGGAGCAGCGTCGCGCTGCACCGGCCCGCGGAGTTCAACAAGAGCCACATCCCGGCGTTCCTGGCCGGCGAGGAAGCCGGTGCCTACATCTGCGTGTATCCGTTCGTGCGGTCCTACGAGTGGTACCTGCTGCCCGACGACGAACGCCGCCGCATGCTCGCCGAGCACGGCATGGCCGCGCGCGAGTACAAGGACGTCCGGGCCAACACCGTTCCGGCGTTCGCACTGGGCGACTACGAATGGATCCTGGCCTTCGAGGCGCCCGAACTGCATCGCATCGTCGACCTGATGCGTGAACTACGCGCCACCGACGCCCGCCGGCACACCCGCGAGGAGACACCGTTCTTCACCGGGCCGCGGGTGCCGGTCGAGCAGCTGGTGAACTCGTTGCCCTGACGGGCCGTGAACGAATCCAGAAGCGAAGGGGGACATATGACGACCGCGTTCGACCCGAACGATCCCACCCGTTTCGAGCAGATGTACCGCGACGACCAGACGTCGCACGGGCTGCCCACCGCCACCCCCTGGGACATCGGCGGCCCCCAGCCGGTGGTCCGGCAGCTGGTCGCACTCGGCGCGATCAAGGGTGAGGTGCTCGACCCGGGCACCGGCCCGGGCCACCACGCGATCTACTACGCCGCCAAGGGGTACTCGGCCACCGGCATCGACGGGTCGGCGGGCGCCCTGGAGCGGGCCCGCGAAAACGCCCAAAAAGCCGGCGTATCAGTGAATTTCGAACTGGCCGATGCCACCAAGCTGGAAGGGCTGGACAACCGGTTCGACACCGTCGTCGACTGCGCGTTCTACCACACTTTCAGCAGCGAGCCTGAGCTTGCCCGGTCGTACGCGCAGGCGCTGCGGCGGGCGACCAAGCCGGGCGCGCGACTCTACATGTTCGAGTTCGGCGCGCACGACGTCAACGGATTTACGATGATGCGGTCGTTGTCCGAGAAGGACTTTCGTGACGTGCTTCCGGCCGGCGGCTGGGAGATCACCTATCTGGGCACGACCACCTACCAGGTCAACGTCAGCGCCGAGAGCATCGAGATGATGGCCGCGCGCAACCCCGACATGGCCGATCAGGCGCAGGACATGCTGAAGCGGTTCCGCGCGATGGAACCTTGGCTGGTCAACGGCCGGGTGCATGCCCCGTTCTGGGAAGTCCACGCCACCCGAACGGACTGACCTTGTGCCGAGCGTCGAATTGTTGGGCCAATCTCGCCGAAATCCCCACAACAAGTCGACGCTCGACCGTGAAAGCCGAACTCGCGTCTATACGTTGCCGCGGGTTGCCTCGGCCAGAGCATTCGTGACCCGGTCGCCCTTCTGGTGATGGCTCAGCGCCCGCACGGACACGTCATGGCCTTCGGCTGCCCGACGCAGCGCGCCCACCGTGGCCTGCTCGCGCGGATGATGGGCGAACGGATCGAACGAGTACCAGCGCATGGCGTTTTCGTGGGTCATCTTGTTGATGTCGGTTTCCGAGACGCCGTGGCCGCCGAGAACATCCCATAGTTGTTCGGGCGCTTCGGGCCACATCGAGTCGCTGTGCGGGTAGTCGGCCTCCCACGCGATGTTGTCGATGCCGATTTGGTGTCGCAGCTGGACACCGACGTCGTCGCTGATGAAGCACGTCAAGAAGTGCTCGCGAAATACCTCGCTGGGCAGCTTGCCGCCGAAGTCCTGGTGCGTCCACGTCGAGTGCATCTCGTACGTGCGGTCGGCCCGCTCCAGGAAATACGGAATCCACCCGGTTCCGCCCTCGCTCAGACCGATCTTGAGATCGGGATATTTCTTGATCGGCGCGGACCACAGCAGATCCGCGGCGGCCTGCACGATGTTCATCGGCTGCAGCGTGATCATCACATCCATCGGCGCGTCCGGCGCGGTGATGGCCAGCTTTCCCGAGGAACCGATATGCACATTCATCACCGTGTCGGTGTCCACCAAGGCTTCCCAGAGCGGCGTCCAGTAGTCATCGTGAAAGCTGGGACGGCCCATTGCCGCCGGGTTCTCGGTGAACGTCAACGCGTGCACGCCACGCTTGGCGTTGCGGCGCACCTCGGCCGCGCATGCCTCGGCGTCCCAGATCACCGGTAGACACATCGGGATGAACCGTGCCGGATACGCCCCGCACCACTCCTCGACATGCCAGTCGTTGTAGGCCCGCAATAGGGCCAGCCCGAACTCGGGGTCCTCGATGGCGAACAGCCGGCCGGCGAACCCGGGAAACGTCGGAAAGCAGATGGAGGCGAAAATCCCGCCCGCGTTCATGTCCTTGATCCGCTCGTCGACCTGCCAACACCCCGGCCGGATCTCGTCAAGACCCTGCGGTTCGAGGCCGTACTCCTCCTTCGGCCGGCCCGCCACCGCATTGAGCGCCACGTTCGGAATCACCACGTCGCGAAATTGCCAGCTATCGCTGCCATCTGGGTTGTGCACCAACCGCGGCGCCTCTTCGGCGTACTTCTTGGGCAAGTGATTCTTGAACATGTCGGGTGGTTCGACGATGTGGTCATCGACGCTGATCAGGATCATGTCGTCTTTGGTCATATTCATCTGCTTCCCGATGGCCGAACACCATACCGTTGGCGCAACGGTACAACGCCTGGCGAGGGCACTGCGCCGAGCGTCGACTTGTTGGGCCAATCTGGCCGAAATCCCCGCAACAAGTCGACGTTCGACCGCTGCCGGCTAGTCCGACGGGACCAGCCGCAGCGAGATCGAGTTGATGCAGTACCGCTGATCCGTCGGCGTGGGGTAGCCCTCACCCGCGAACACGTGACCGAGGTGGCTGTGGCAGTTAGCGCACAGCACCTCGGTGCGCGTTGCCCCCATCGAATGGTCGGGACGAAGGATCACCGCGTCCGACTTGGCCGGGTCGAAGAACGACGGCCAGCCGCAGTGCGAGTCGAATTTCTCCGTGCTGCGGAACAATTCCGCTCCGCAGGCGCGGCACTCGTAGACGCCCTGGGTCTTGGTGTCGGTGTACTCACCGACGAACGGCCGCTCGGTGCCGGCGCGACGCAGCACCTGAAACTCTTCTGGGGTGAGTTTCTTGCGCCACTCGTCGTCACTCAGTTGCACCTTCGGCTGCGACACGTCGGGGGAAGTCATGCGTCCACGCTAGCTCGCTCGCGCCCAGCCGTCAGCCAGGCCGGATCAATGCCGCTATCCAACCGGTTTTCGGCCTTGGCGTCGGAGTAGCGGAAGTAGAGCACCGTGAACACCACGATCAACAGCAACGACCAGCCGTAGGTGATCTTGAGGTACTCGAGCGCGCGGCCGTATCGCATCCAGTTGAACAAAAGCCAGCGGTCCAGCGTCAGGAAGCCGTAGATCCCCAGCCACGCCGGCCAGTTGCGGATCACCGAGTTGGGCAACACGACCGTCATCAGGAACGGGAACAGCATCATCGAGTAGTAGCCCTGGGACAACGACAGCGCCAGCCACGACCACAGCAGCAGCACACCCGCCGAAGTGGTGAACCAGAACAGCGGATCGCGGGTGCGGTAGTAGCGGTACAGCAGCCAGATCGCACCGATCGCCAGCACCGTGAACAGCAGCCGCAGGAATACGATCAGCCAGGTGGGCAGGCCGAAGTACACGCCGTTGCCCTCGATGGAGCTGTTGAAGTAGTCGCGAGTGCCCAGGAAATAGGGCACCGTCTTCGTGATGAAGTCCTTCGGATCGCTGACCAATGGCCACGCGGCCGCGTTGATGACGATCGGAACCACGACCGCGGGCACCAGCGCCCGCCACTGCCGGTTCAGCAGGGGCAGCAAAAGTAGCGGCAAGAGCACCGGTTTGAGCGTGAGCGTCAACCCGATTGCCAAGCCGGCCCACCATTGATGGCTCACTTTGCCGTCCAGCAGCCACCACAAGAACAGCATCTCGGCCAGCAGCACGCAGCCGTTGATGTTGGTGAACACCAGCGTGTTGGTCACCGTCTCGGTGCAGAACATGGCCAGCAGCAGCGCCGGGGCCGCGACCGAGGACAGGGTGAATTTGAACAGCCGCAGCAACAAATACCAGGCGATCAGGATCGCGATCGTGTTGATCAGGATGAACAGGTAGCGCGACGGCGCGAACGGCAGGTAGCCGAAGGGCGCCATCAGCAGGGTGCCGCCGGGCGGATAGAGGTAGTGCGGGTCGACGTAGTCGAAGTGCTCGTTGTAGATGGCCCAGCCGCGCCGGAAGTTCAGCACCGCCCGGTAGACCGGCTTGAAGTCGTCGGTGATGTTGCCGTTGGTGGTGATCACGATGCTGCGGTGGAGCACCGAAAGAATCGCGGCCGGCCACAGCGCGGACCGCAATATCGTCGCCGTGCTCGGCGGCCCGGTGTGGGGACGGAAGGCGGCCAGCACCCAGTCGCGCAGGCCGGTTCGAGTCGAGTCAGCTGCCGTCACCAGCGCACCGTACACCGGCGCGCCGGCCCGGAGAATCAGGCGGGACAGTAAGTGTCGGTTCCCGGTAGCTTGCCGCTGTTGAGGTAGCCGACCATCGGCGGGGCCGCGCACGGCGTGTAGATGCTCGCCCCGTGGCCGATGCCCTGCCACATCACCCGCCGGCTGGCCGCGTTCGCGTTGATGATCGTGGCCGCGGTCTGGGCAACGCCTTCGGAGCCGACGATCGGGTCGTTCTGCACGCCCAGCAACACGACGTCGACCTTGAGTTCCTTGGGCGGCGCCGGCGGCGAGATCGTGGGCCAATGCACGCACTTGATCAAGTTGAGCGCGGCCACCGTGCCGAACTGCGGGTAGAGCTTGCCCCAGGCGACCACGAGTTCACGGACCCGGTCCGGGGTCGGGCGGTTGATCGCGTCGCTACAGGAGTTGACGAACTGGCCGTCGGTGTCCTGGATGGCATCGGCATGGTTGATCAGGTTGGTCAGTTGGTTGGCGTCGCCGGAGCGGGCGGCGGCCAGCGCGTTGGCCAGACTCGTGGTGGCGCCGACGCGCCCGCCGGAGGGAAAGCCCAACGCGACGGTGATGGCGTTGACGACTTCGGCCAGTGACGCGCCGCCGGGGCTCTTGCCCGCACGGGCGTCGGCGAGTAGCGAGCTGACGGCACCCTTGGGGTCGGGACCCAGCGCGCAGTTCACCGCGATGCATTGCGCAGCGAACGCGTCGAGCGCGGCCTGCTGTCCCTTGACCTGTTGCTCCGCGGCCGCTTCGGCGTTGACGCCCAACGCAATCGGGGAGTCCAGCATCAGCCGGGCGACCTTGTCCGGGCGCGACGACGCGTAGGCCAGCGCGACCTGGGCGCCGTTGCCGATTCCGAGCAGCGCGACCGAGGGCACGTCCCACAGACTGCGCAGGCGCTCGATGTCCGAGGCGGCGTGCGAGTTGTCGTAGGCGCTGTCACCTGGCGCGATGGCGTCGGTGCAGTTGGTCGTCGCGGTGTTGGAGATGTCGGACAGATTGGCGACCGGGTCGTCACCGCTCTGGAATTGCGCCTGATCGCGCATTGCCTGGCGGTCGGAGTGATCCCGGCAGTCGATCGGGCTCGACATGCCGATCCCTCGGCGGTCCACGGCGACGATCGGGTGGGCCGCCAGGAGATCGGTGCCCGACCGGGACAGCCACACCGGCAACTGCGCCGACGACGGCAGGTCGGAGCCGGTGGTGAACACGACGGGGCCCGCGTCCTTCGGGGTCTGATTCGACCGGGCGCGCACCACGCCGACGGTCACGGTTCCCGAGCCGCCGTTGACCGGGTCGAGGTCCGCGTCGTAGTTCGCGCAATCCAGCTGGACGCCGCCGGGGGCGGGGCGGACGCCGGCGTCGTTGAAGACCTTGGACGTGCAGTCGTGCCACGACAAGTCGTTCTTGGGAGCCGCGATCGGCGGCGGACCGGCGGGCGGGGGCTTCGTCGGGGCCGCGCCCTGTGGGCGGGCGCCGGCGTTGGTCGCGAAGCGCGGGTCGGCGGCCAGGCCCGGGACGCAGCCGGTCAGCAGCACGGTCACCGCGACCAGGGTTGTCGCGGACCTGATGTGCCGACTCATGCCGACCACAGTAGCCATCCCGGGTGGTTTCGCCGGGCTAAGCCCGCACGTAGCGCGTGTACAGATAGCCGGCATCGTCGCGCAGGATGTGGGTGCAACCCATCTTGGTCATCGCCTGGCCGGGACCCGTCGCGATGCGCCGGGCCAGCCCGCCCACGACATACGGCGCGATCGTCAGGCACAGCTCGTCGAGCATGTCCTGCTGCATGAACGAGCCAAGCAGCATCGGCCCGCCTTCGGTCAGAACGCGCCGCATTCCGCGAGCCCGCAGGATCGCCAGCAGGGCGGCCTCGTCGACTTCGCCGGGGTCGCGGCCGGAACAGTCGACGACCTCGGCCAGGTCGCCGAGTGAGCGGCGGGTCTCGTCGGCCGCCGCCGTGCAGGTGAGCACCAGGGGCGCCACCTCGGTCCGGGTGAACACCCCCATATCCCGATCCAGGACACCGGACTTGGTGACGATGGCCAATTGCGGCACCTCGCTTTGCCCGCGGGCCTGTCGGCGCTGTCGCTCGGCGATTCCCGCGTGCGCGCCGGAATAACCCTCGACCCGCACCGTGCCCGCACCGACCACGATGACGTCCGCGAGTTCGCGCAACAGGAAGAAGATCAACCGGTCACCGGGCCCCGCCATCGGGCCGGTCTTACCTTCGGCGGTGGCCCCGCCGTCGATGCTCGTGATGAAATTCGCCCGCACCCAGGTCTGGTCGCCGTCCGGGTACGCGTAGAGCTGGGGGAGTTCGCCGTCGTCGAGTTCGCGCCCGGATCCGAGCAGGGTCAACGAGGTCTCGGCGGCTCTGCCGGTGCCAGACTCGGGCATGAGGACGATTGCAGCACGCCGTTAGAGTTTGCGCATGCACGGGTCCGCCTCAGCGGACGGTTCGTCGCGGGTGGAGCATCTGGTGGATCGGCATCCAAGCGTGTCGCCGGAACGGCTCATCTCCCAATTACGGCCGCCGCCAACGTTCGCCGACGTGAGCTTCGCGACCTATCGCCCCGATCGGGCGGAACCGACTCAGGCCGCAGCCCTCGCCGCGTGTCAGGACTTCTGTCGTCAGGCCGTCCAGCGGCGCGCGGGCCGGCGAAGGCTGTTGGGCAAACGGGCGGCGCTGCCGGGTGTGGGCATCTACCTGGACGGCGGATTCGGGGTGGGCAAGACGCATCTGCTGGCCTCGGCGTACTACCAGCTGCCGGGCCCGGGCCCGGGGCCGGACGCTTCGACCCAACCCAAGGCTCATCCCAAGGCGTTCGCGACATTTGGGGAGCTGACCCAGCTGGCCGGCGTGTTCGGCTTCACCGAGTGCGTCGACCTGCTGGCCAACTACACCGTGGTCTGCATCGACGAGTTCGAACTCGACGACCCGGGCAACACCACGCTGGTCTCGCGGATGCTGTCGTCGCTGGTCGAGCACGGTGTGTCGGTGGCTGCGACGTCCAATACGCTGCCCGGGCAGCTCGGCGAGGGCCGCTTCGCGGCTCAGGACTTTCTGCGTGAAATCAACACGCTGGCAAGCATTTTCACCACCGTACGGATCGAGGGCCCGGATTATCGGCATCGCGGCCTGCCGCCCGCGCCGCAGCCCCTGTCGGACGACGAGGTGATCGCGCGTGCGGCTGGCGTCCACGGGGCGACGCTCGACGACTTCGACGCGCTGTGTGCGCATTTGGCGACCATGCATCCGTCTCGGTACCTGACGCTGATCGAGGGTGTGACGGCGGTATTCCTGACCGGCGTGCATGGCATCGACGATCAGAACGTCGCGCTGAGGCTGGTGGCGCTGACCGATCGCCTGTACGACGCCGGAATTCCAGTGGTGGCGTCCGGCGCGAAGCTGGACACCTTCTTCAGCGAAGAGATGTTGGCCGGCGGCTACCGAAAGAAGTACCTGCGGGCCATTTCACGGCTGTTGGCGCTGACCGCCGCGGCTACCCAACCTCGCGAATCATGACGTAGTCGTTTTCCAGGTGGGCACCCACTTGAAACGTCCTGGTGCCGTTGATCTTAAATCCACTCTTGGCGTAAAAGCGTTGTGCGCGTTGGTTTGCCTTGCTGACGCCCAGCCACATGCAGCGCACACTCCAGTCGGCCGCGACCGTCAGCGCACCTTCCATCAGCGCCGCCGACGCCCCGCTGCCGTGGTATTCGGGCAGTAGATACAACTTCGACAACTCGGCCGCCGGGCGGATTTCGACAGCCTGCTGCACACCTGCGTCGTCGGAGACGCCGCGAACGACCATGGCGTAACCGACAATTCGGCCTGCGCGGCGCGCGGCGAGAATCATTCGATCCGGATCGCTGAGATACTCGCCGAAGCGGGCGGGTGACAGGTTGACGTCAACGAAGGACGCGATGTTCTTGCGCGTTGCCGTGGGCGGACATGCTAACGGAAAGGTAAGGGCCGCAACGCTGGCCAGTTCGACAATGTCGGCGGAATCCGTCGCGACACGGTGGACGGTGAGTGTCAGAGGTTCCACTGCGCGAGGTGCTTGCCCGTCTTGCGGTCCAGCAGCACGACGTTGGAGACCGGATCGCGGTAGGCGTCCCAGTACACCCCGCCGCGCACGATCGCCCCGTTCGGCGCGTTGCCGAGCACGTTGTCCAGCTCGTCGGGTGCGTCGGTGGCGCGCGGCTTGTAGGCGTCGGCGTACGGAGTCACCCCGTCGAAGCTGAATGCGGCCGCCATGATGTACGGGTTGGGTACCTGGATCGCACGGACCGTCACGTCGGCGCGGTTGGGGGTGCTGCCGGGGAAGCTTTTGATCGGAACGCCGCTGCGGGTGTAGCCGAATCCGGGCGGCGGGTCGCAGGGGGTCACGCTGCTGACGGTGACGTCGGCGATGTAGGTGCCGGTGTCCACCCGCAGCGTGTCGCCGATGTGGCCGATCGGCGCATCCTGAGCCCACGCGCGCGGCGCGGCAACCCCGGCAGCGGTGATGCTCGCGGCGGCGATGAGCAAGGTCGACAGGACGATCAGCCAGCGGCGCATCTTCGAATAATTGCACACCGGCTATCGCGAACGGGAGGGGTTAGACCAGCCTTGACCGTGCCCGCTCAGCCGCCTTGACCAGCGCCCGGGTCAGATGTGCCGGCCCTGTCGTCGCCGGCGAGCGATTCGAGTGTGGTGTTGACGATCCGTGGGGTTGTCGGTTCTCGAACTCCCGACGATCGCGAGATGCGAATTTGCCGCTGGTCTGCGACGATCAGGAGGCTATGAGACGCCTTCTGATGCTGGTAAGCGCCGTCGCCATGGTCGGCATGGCCGCCCCGGCGTACGCCGACGGCATGGACGACCAATTTCTCGCCGCGCTCCAGGCGTCGGGCGTCACCTTCCCGGACCCGGCCCGGGCGATCGCGGCGGGCAAGTGGGTGTGCCAAGCGGTCGGCCAGGGCACGCAGATGGTGGATGTCGTCAAGACGGTGGAAGACCGTAACCCCGGCCTGCGCGAGGACAATGCCGCCAAGTTCGCGGCGATCGCGGCCACGGCCTATTGCCCCAGCGCGTTGCCGCACACCACGGGCACCAGCGGCCCCCAATAGCGGCGCGCTATTCGCCTACGGCTGCGTCGGCAGTGGGTTGGGCAGCGCGGCCTCGGCCGGGTGCCCGGCCCAGTTCCAGGGGACCCAATCCCGTCGCCGTGCGTGGGGGAGTCGTCGGACTTCGGCGCTTGCGCCAATGACCGGCTCTCGAAATGCGCCAATCGGCTGCCCATCTCCACTCGTAGACTTGCGGGGTGCCCAGGTTCGAAGCGATCGCGGCCATCCGAAGGCCGGCGTTGTCGGCGGCCATCCAGGAGGCGACGACCCAGACGTCGTCGAGTGAGTCTTCGGGAATCTCGAAGCTCCAAGACATTTCGTCGTCCTCGCAGCCCATCGACGGACGTATCGCAGGCTTGGGCGTCGACACGTCGAACGGATTGCCGTCCGCTTCGAGGTCGAGTCCCACTTCGTAGCGCACGGTCGGGCCCACCATCCGCATGCTCACCTGCAGTCGGGCAACGTTCTTTCGGCGCGGCGTGAGGCGATCGATCACCAGGACGACGCCCTTGGCGCCCGCTCTTCTGCGGCGTGCGCGCAGCCGATTCCATGTGTGAATCAGCGCGACCACGGCGATGATGCCGACAAAGACGTCGAGAACAATAAAGATGGCAGCCACGTCGTCCTAGCCAACACCATCTGAGCCTGCGCCGCTCGGGGCGCCTCGGCGGATGCGTGGCGCCCACAACTCTGGGAGAATCCGGGAATTATGAGACGCCTAACGATGCTGCTCAGCGTCATCACCACGATTGCCCTGGCGGTTCCGGCGCACGCCGACCCCAGCCCGAGCCCCAGTCCCGCGCCGGACCCGGCCGCCGATGCCGCCTTCCTCAAGGAGCTCAAAGACGCCGGGCTCACCTTCCAGGACCCGGCCGCCGCGATCGCGGCCGGCAAGACGGTGTGTGAACTCGTCGACACTGGACATTCGGACCAGGAAATCGTCAACAACCTGCAGCTGCGCAATCCCGGATTCGCCGATAACGGCGCGGCGAAATTCACCGCGATCGCCGCCGGCTCGTATTGCCCCCACTACCTGACCGGCGAGGGTCGGGGACCCAAGCCCGAGGGTGCGGCCGGCAACTAAGCGCCGCTTGGCGGCCCGCATACGCTAGGGGCTATGCCCGTTGATCCGGGCCCGCTGACATGGGGCGCCCTGGTTCAGACCTGGTATCTGGACCCCACCTGCGCGGCGGTGCTCGTGCTGGTCGCGGGCACGTACGCGTGGTGCTACCGGCGCGCCCGCGGCGGCGCACGATCTGTCGGACCGGCGCCGGCCGCATGCTTCGGCGTAGGCATTGCGCTGTGGGCCGTGGCCACCGTCAGCGCGGTCGGCAGCTACGCCTACTTCCTGTTCTGGATGCGCGCGCTGCAGGTACTGCTGCTGTTGTATGTGGTGCCGTTCTTCCTCGCGCAAGGCAAGCCCGTCACCGTGGCGCGTGACGCGGGGGGCCGTCACGGCCGTGAGCGCATCGACCGGCTGCTGGGGACTCGGTGGGCCCGAGTGCTCGTGCACCCGTTGACGACGTCGCTGGCGATGCTGGCCACGCCCTGGCTGCTTTACCTGACGCCCTGGTACACCGCGGCTCTGGAAGACGAATGGATCGGCGCGCTGACCCGAATAGTTCTAGTAGTCATCGGTTTTGGATACTTTTACGCCCGGCTGCAAGCGGATCCCGTGCCCCGCAAGTACCCTCAGCTGATCTCGCTGCTGATCTCCGTCGCCGAGACTCTCGGCGACGGAGTTCTGGGGTTGGTCATCTGGCAGGGGTCGTTGATCGCCGCGGCGTACTACTCGGCGTTGCACCGCTCCTGGGGTCCGGACCAACGGCTCGACCAGACCATCGGTGCCGGCGTGCTGTGGATCCTCGGAGACGTGGTCGGGCTGCCGTTCGTGCTGCTGCTCATGCGCGCACTGTCTCGCGATGAACGGGCGCACGCGGTCGAGGTCGATGCTGAGCTGGACCGGACGGACGTCGCCGACAGCGACGACGCTGCGCCCTCGGGCCTGTGGTGGGAGAACGACCCGCAAATGCGCGAGCGATTCGGCCGAGGCTGAGCGACCGACAGGCGTCGGCCGTCATTGAAGATTCCCGCAATGCAATCGACGCCTTCACGGTGGCGCTCGGCGCCAGGGTGTGGTTGGTTAATTGGGAAATCATTTAAGGTGATTCATTCCAGTTCATCGGGGGATCCGCTATGTTGCGCGGGGCGCTAGCAAATCAGGACGACATCCAAAGGAGTCAATCGTGAAGAAGGCATCTGTGGCCGCGGCCGGTCTGGCGGCAACCACTCTGGTGATCGGCGCAGCGGTCACTGGATGTGGCGGCGGCAAGTCGTCCAGCCCATCGTCGTCGGCGAAATCGTCGACGACGACTTCTTCCGCGGCGTCCTCGTCGTCGGCCGCACCGACATCGACCAGTGCTGGCGCCCAGCCTTCGGACTACAGCAGCCTGCTGATCAAGGCCACCGACATCGTCGTGCCGGGGGACAGCTTCAACCCGCCCAAGACGCGGCAACTGACCGACCCGGCCCCGGGCATCGAGGGCGTGTTCGCAAACCAGAGCGGCGCGCGCAGCATCACCGACTCGCTGCTCGTCTATCCCGACCCCGGTGCCGCGGACAAGGACCGTGACTCGCTCACCAAGTCCTATGTCGATCCTCAGAACGGCGCCATCAAGGGCGGAACGCCGGCACCGGCCGACGTGGGCGTCGGCGGCACGATCATTTCGGGGCCCTCGGCCGACGGCGGCAAGGCGAAGACGTCGGTGATCTTCGGCGAAGGCAAGGTCGTCGCCCTGATCGAGTTCGAGAGCGCGCCGAACGACCCGGTGCCCGCGGACATCGTCCTGGACGTGGCGCGCAAGCAGGATGCGGCCATCAAGGCCGGCCTGCCCAGCTAGACAACGAAAGGTGCTGCAGCGCAGCACTTTTCAAGTCAGCAGCAGTGCTCGCCCCGCCACGCCGTGCGACCCTCCTTGACAGCCACGGCGGCGATCACCAACGCCACGAGCGGATCGGCCCACGACCAGCCGAACAGATAGTTCAGCAGCAACCCAACCAGCAACACGCCGGACAGGTATGTGCACAGCAGTGTCTGGTGGGAGTCGGCGACCGCGCTGGCCGAACCGAGCTCTCGGCCGGCGCGCCGCTGTGCGTAGGACAGTAGCGGCATGACCACTAGCGACACGGCAGCCAAAATGATTCCGGCGGTGGAGGATCCAGCGGTCTGACCGCCAGTCAGGGAGCGAATCGACTCGAACGTCACGTAGCCGGCCAATGCGAAGAATGACAGCGCGATAACCCGTAACGCGGCGCGCTCGCGGGCCTCGGGGTCGCGCCCGGAGAACTGCCAGTACACCGCGGCAGCCGAGGAGACCTCGATGACCGAGTCCAGCCCGAACCCGATCAACGCGGCCGACGACGCCACCGTGCCGGCCGCGAGCGCGACGACCGCCTCGATGATGTTGTAGGTAATCGTCGCCGAGACGAGCAGGCGCACTCGTCGCGACAACACGGCGCGGCGTTGTGGCTCAACGGGATTCGTCGTCGCTGGGGTGCAGCACTCGTCATTGCAGCAGTCTGTCGCCGGCGCCGAGAGCGGCAACGATGGGGCACGACGGCCACGGCCGTCCTCGTCGTTCATCGCGCCGTGCCCACCTTGCTCGGCGCGGGCTCGTCAACGCACGGCTGATCGGTGTCGACGGCGAGCACCACCTGGACCAACTCACCCAGTGCGCGGGCAAGGTGCGCGTCGGCCAACGCGTACCGGACCTGCCTGCCCTCGTACGTGGCCACCACCAGGCCGCAACCGCGCAGGCACGACAGATGATTGGAAACGTTCGAGCGGGTCAGGCCCAGCTGGGACGCCAATTCGCCCGGGTAGCGCACGCCGTCGAGCAACGCCACCAGAATCCGGCACCGCGTCGGATCGGCCAGGGCCCGCCCCAACCGGGCCAGCGCCGACTCCCGCTTCTCACAAGTCAGCATGGGGAGAACAATACAGCGGCGGCTGAATAAAGCAGTAGTCCGATCGATCAGCGCCGAGCGCCGGCGGAGTCTTCCAGAAGATCGGCGGCGCGTGCCACGCTTTCGGCCGGCGTCGCCATCAGGGCGGCGATCGCGCGGGCACGAGTGGCGTAGTCCGGAGTGAGGATGCCGCGCAGCGCCGCGACCAGGGAATCCAGGGTGGTCGCCCGAAAATCCTGGCCGGAGCCGACTTGCAGCCGCTCCACGGTCGCGGCCCAGACCTGCTGATCGTCGACGCCGAGCCAGAGGATCAACGTGGGAATGCCGGCCCGCATGCCCGCAGCCGTGGTGCCGGCGCCTCCGTGGTGGACGACCGCGCGGCACGTCGGAAAGACGGTTGCATGATTGACCTCGGCTACCACCTTGACGTGGTCGAAATCCGGAACTCCGGTGAAGTCATTCGGGCCGCTGCAAATCAGCGCCCGCTCGCCCAACTGTGCGCAGGCCGCGGCGATCACCGCGACGGTGTCGGCGGATGTCACCCGCACGCCGCTGCCGAAGCCGAAGTAGATCGGTGGCGTCCCGGCGGCGATCCACGACAGGGCCTCGGCGTCGGCATCCGCCGGCAATTCCAGCGTCAGCGAGCCAACACAGGGCCGCCGCAGGCCCTGTTCCGCCCACTCGGCGGCCAGGCCGGGAAAGCAGAGCTTGTCGTAGGCCTGGATCTCCAGCGCGGGGGACCCGGTGACCTGCGGCAAGCCCAGGTCGCGGCGCTGGGCCTCTTCGGCTTCGGTCGCAAAGCGCACCAGCATGTCATTGCGGGGCGCGGCACCCTCCGGGAAGAAGTGCAGCGCGGCCGACGGAATGCCTTGATACTGAGCGACATTGGCGGCCAGGCCCTGCTCGCTTTCGCCCGTCAACACCAGGTCGGCTCCGTCCGCCAGCGCCAGCAGCGTCGTGCCCCACTGCACCCAGGCAGCTCTGAGGTGATCGGTGAATGCGGACACCATGGTGATCGGGTTCTGCAGCGTCGAGGGCGAGAAATCCTTGTTCTGCGGCGGGTCCGGCCCGAACGCCGCCGCGGTGAGCCCCGCCGATTCCACGAAGCCGATCATGTGGGGCGTGACCGCCATGGACACGTCGTGACCGCGACGCAGTAGCTCCCGGCCCACCGCCGCAAAGGGCTCGACGTCGCCGCGACTGCCGTAGCCGGCGAGCGCAAATTTCACGGGCAGAACCTTGCCGGTCGGGCCGGTCGGGCGCAAGCCGGGACCGCGGCGATCGGAGTGCCGGCGCGTCCTTAAGATTCTCTTAGTTCCGCCGGGGATTCCGCTTCGCATCGTCACGTGAAGGCGGTCAAGGACCCGATGCAGTAACTTCGGTGCGATCATGGAAGCTCTTCTGCTGGTGCTTGCCGGTCTGGCCTTCCTCGACTCGCTGAATGTCCTCAACGTGGGCGTCGTCTCAGCCGTTGTCTACGCCAGCCGACTCGATCGCCGATCGCCGGTCCCGGGCGGGTTGAGCTTCATCGCAGGTTTGTTCGCGATCACCACCACCTTCGGCGTTTGCACCGTACTTGGCCTTGGCTTCTTGACGCACTGGGTCGACTTCAAAGTCACTCCGGCGTTTCGGTTTTGGGGGCAACTGCTGCTGGGCGTGGTGCTGATGTGCCTGGCGTACTTCCCCTTGACCGCGCAAACGTCGGCTCCCGGATGGGCGCTGGCCGCCATGCGGCAACGTCCGTGGTTGCTCGGAATTCTCGGCGCCGCAGTCGGTATGGGGCAGGCGCCGACCTCAATTCCCTACATCACCGGATTGGCCACCCTCGCCGCGCTGCATCCGCGACCGCCGGCCTGGCCGCTGCTGATCTACGGCTATTGGACGCTGGCCCTCTCACCGTCGCTGCTGATCCTTTTTCTGGCGACTCGCAAAACAACGCGAGCAGTGCGGATACAGCGCGGGATCGTGCGCGGTCTGACTCGCTACGGACCCATTTCGGTGCGAATATTGTTCCTGGTCTTCGGGGTCGGACTGGTAGCGGACGCTCTGCTATTTCGCAGCGTCCTGTGGTGAAGCTAGCTTGAGCGGTGACAACTCTGGTGCATGACGCTGGGAGTGAGGTACGCCGGGTGAAACGCAGGTGATCACACCAGCGCGTCATCCGATCCGCGTACTGACGATCGGCAACGCTCCGGCCGGGCCCAACAGCCGCGGCGGTATGGCGACGGTGATGCGACTGCTGATCGAGGACACCGACCCGCGATTCCGGGTGCGCCTGGTGCCCACCTATGTCGACGCCTCCCCGGCGGCGCAGCTATGGACCGGAATAACGGGCATGATCAAGTCGTCCCTGCTGCTGCTTTTCGGCTCCGTCGATGTGCTGCACGCCCACTACTCGTGGCGCGGCAGCGTCGTCCGCAAGTCGGTGCCGTTGTTCGTCGCCCGGGTGCGCGGGGTACCGACGATTGTCCATTGCCACAGCTCACACTTCTTCACCTGGCTCGACGGCCTCTCGACACTGCAGCGTCGCGCGGTCTACGCCGCACTGCGCGCCGACTATTCGGTGGTGCTCGGTCAATCCCAACTGCGGGCGTCCTGTGTGCGTCTCGGGTTCAACGAATCCAACACCCGAGTGTTGTACAACCCCGTGGTCCTGCCCGCCGTCGAGCCGACTCCGCGCACCGGGGCGCCGTTGCGAGTGGTGTCGCTGGGCAGATTGGGAGCCAACAAGGGAACCTACGACCTGGTTCGCGCGATTGGTCTGCTGCCCAACGACATTCGGGCCGACCTGCGGGTCACGCTGGCCGGCGACGGGGAAGTGGACCGGGTCCGCGCATTCGTCCGCGCCAACTCGCTCGACGACGTCGTCGATGTCGTCGGCTGGGTCGGTCCGCTGCGCCGCGACGAGCTGTTGGCCGAATCGGCGATCTTCGTATTGCCCAGCTACAGCGAGGGTCTTCCGATGGCGGTGCTGGAGGCCATGGCCAATGGCGTGGTCCCGGTGACCACCGCGGTGGGAGCGATCGCGGAAGTGGTGACCGACGGGGTGAGCGGGGTGCTGGTCAAGCCCGGCGATCCCGCCCAGCTGGCGGCGGCGCTGCAGTCCCTCATCGTCGATGCCGAGCTGCGAAATCGGCTCGCCGCGGCGGCTTACGCGCGTGCTCGCGAGTTCGACATCGTCCGCTGGCGGGAGTCGCTGCACGATCTGTGGCTCGCTGCCGCTTCCCGGTGAGATCCGGCTGTCCGGGCTAGCGGCGGGGCAGCCCGCCCGAGACCGTGAGCCGGAAGTAGTCGAATGACGAATTGCTGCCCAGCGCCAGCCGCGGCAATGCCATCGGGTCGCTGTGACGGTCGGCGAATCCCGGCGTCGTCGACAACGCCCAGCGCACGCCGCGACCGCGCAGCACGTTTTTGGCGCGGGCGTCGAAATCCTGCAGCCGGCCGTTGGGATAGGCGAAAATCCTTGGTGGGCAGCCAGTCTCACGCTCGATCGTGCTGCAAGAATCGGCGATCTCCCGCGCCACCTTGTCGTCGCTGCAGCGGGCCAGAATGGGGTGGGTCACCGAGTGTGGATGCAGCGTCACCAGGCCGTCGCCGACCATCTCCCGGGCTTCATCCCAGGACAGCATCCGGAACGGACCACCGTCGCCGTCGCGGTGGCCCAGCGCGCCGAGTACCTCGTCCAGCACCGCGATCCGTTGCGCGTCGGGCAGGTCTTTCAAACGCTGAACCGCGGCCGCGTAGACCTTGCCGCGGTTGGCATTCCCGTCGAGCGACCTGGTGCCCAGACCCAATGCGCTCAGGTCTGCCTCGGTCGCGGTGGTGCGGGCGATCGCCAGCCAAAGCCGGTCGGGCCATAGAGTTTCGTCGCTGCCCATCGGGCCCGTCGCCAGGAACACCGCGGCGGGCAGTCCCAGCTCCCGCAACACCGGGACCGCGTGCGTGGCGAGGTTGCGGGTGCCGTCGTCGAAAGTGATGGCCATCGCGCGCGGCGGCAACGTCCCCGCGGCAAGCCGCTCGAGGGCCTCCTCGAGCGGAAGGACGTTGAAGTGCTTGCGGATGTGTTCGAGTTGACGGCGGTACGTCGCCGAGTCCAGTACATGCCAGCACGCCGGCGACAGCGGCTCGTCCTGTACGCCATGGAACATCACGATCGCGAGCCGATCGCGGTGTCGCCGCCGGGCCAGCGCCGGAACCCCGGCAGCGCAGAGCAGCCCGGCCGCGAGGTTCTTGACGGTCTCCCGTGTCGCGGGTGGGGCGAGATCTGTCAGTCGTGCCATCAATTTTTGCTACACCCAGCTGCGAGGAAAGCCGTTTGCCAACCGTTCACCTAAAAGTTCGGCGGTGATTCTATGCTCTTGTCCATGAAAACAGCACTAGCGGCGTCATTCATCGCCCTACCCGCACTGCTGTGTTCGGTGCCGGCAGTCGCCAACGCCGATCCGGAGATGGCGCCCGACTACATCGCCTACCTGAACCAGAACAACATCAAGTACAGCAGCCAGGAAACCATCGTCCACGTGGGGACCAACCTGTGCAACGAGCTGCGCAACGACATCCTGCCGCCCGACCAGGCTCTGAAGCGAATTCAGAACATGGGGTACAGCCCGCAGCAGGCCAAGGTGATCGCCTTCGCCGCGATCGAGGACTTCTGCCCGGACATGGATATCGACGCCAAAAACGCGCCCAAGTCCTAAGCGCGGGCCGCAAGCCCAATCCAAGGATTTCGGGTGACCATCAGTCGTTTTGGTGACCGTGATGTTATTTGCGCCAAAGTTTGCTGGGCGCGTTTCGTCATCGCGGTTCAGGGCCGGTCGCGCTCATACACCGTCACGCGGTCGTGCTGGCCCCACCAGAGCACCGGCTGCCTGGAATCGACTTCAGCCCAATCGGTCTCGAGAATCGCGTGCATCCGCTCGTCGCCTGCCGCCCCGTCGGGGCCGTCGCCGATGTAGATGATCCGGTTCCCCCGGTAAGCCATCAATATGCGCGCGCCGACATCCTGTCCATGCGGAGGCCAGGAAAGTAGAAGCGTCCTGTCGGGGTGCAGGGCCACCGCGTCGGCGCAGTCCTTCGCGTAGACCTCGGCATGGAGATCGGCGCCGTGCCAGCCGTTGACGTGCAGCGCCGCACCCGGGTTGAGGTCATAGCAGACGACATCGACGTCCATCTGCGCCAGCAGGTAGGCCCAATAGCCCGTTCCCGCAAGTGGATCGACCACGCCGCCCCGCGCGTGCTCGGCCACGAAGGAGACGGTTTCTGGATCGGGAATGGTCCAGCAGTATTTCCTGACCAGCATCAGCCGGTTCGGAGAGCGGGCCATGTTCTCTGTAACGCTGCGGTCCACGCTGTAATAGCCGACCACCGCGTGGCCCCCCAGGCTCTCGATCTCAACGCAATCTTTGACCGCCTCCCAGTACGGATTGTCGGTGGGCATGTGCAGCTGCTCCCCTTGCAGATCGTCCCAAATCGTCTCTCCATTCTGAGGCCACAGATCCCCGTCGGCCAGCCGGTCCCGTCGAGGGGGTGAGAGTGCCTGGCGCATAACCGAACTGAACGACGCCAGCGTCCGCCCTGGTCGACCGTCGGAACAAGGCCTGGGACCCGCCGTACGCTCCGCAGATAACGCTGCCGTTCACCGGCCTCAACCATCCCGAGGGCAGCGACCGGGTGGTGAAGCTGCCGCCGAAATGAGGCGCCGGGCAAGCAGATGGTGCGCAAAGAGTTGGCCAACTGATCACATGACGGAAACCCGGCCATGGCACGGTGGCCGCGTGCCAGCCGAATCGCGGGTCAGCCCGTCACGCGCGGTCGACCGATTCCACAAGTCCTGTGAAGCGGTCGTCGGTCGGCTTCCGTTCGGGCTCGGCTCGGTCATTGCGCCGACGTTCCTCGGCTTCTGTGTGATAAATGGCTTCACCTTCGGCGTCGATCTCGCGCTGCTCACCGCCCTGCGCAGCGGGCTCGACCTGCCGGTGCCGATCGCCGTCACGGTCGCCTACGCGTGCGCCTTCGCGCTCAGCTACCTGCTCAACCGCACCTTCAACTTTCAGTCCCACGGCGCGGTCGGCCCGCAGCTCGCGATCTATGTCGTGGTGGTCGTCGTCAACTACCTGGCTTTCATCCTCGGGGTGACCAGCGTGTTGTCGGCCATCGGCGTGCAATATCAACTGTCGCGAATCGTGGCGGGCATGTGCGAAGCCGCGTACATGTACAGCGCGATGAGATGGGTGGTCTTCCGCCGCTGACCCGCAGCGCGCTCCGGGCAATCGCTGCCTAGTGTGAAAGCCACTCAGTGCAGAGGAGGCACCCGTTGAGCGAGCACGAAGTAAAGATGATCATCCTGTCGACCGACAACTTGGACGAATCTATCCGGTTCTACAGCGAGACCCTGGGAATGGCGCTGAAGTTCCGCGATGGCGCTCACTTCGCGGCACTCGATGGTGGGCCGGTCACTCTCGCACTGGCCACCGACGTCGACCACCCCATACCCGGACAGGTTGTCGTCGGTATCAAGACCGCTGATGTCGATGCCGCGGCCAAGGCGATCGAGGCCAGCGGTGGCGGCATCGTGAAGGGCCCGTACGACGATGCCCACGAACGCCGTGCCGTGGTGTTCGACAACAAAGGCAACGGCTTGGTGTTCTACAAGCCGCTGTCCCGCTGACCGACGCGCATCACGCGTTGACCCACGTGACCTGCGTTGTCGCGGGCGTGTGCTGCACAAGTTGCGGATCTCAGGAAGAAGTTCCGAAAACGGCACGCGAATCGGAGGCGGAAGCTAGCATCGTTTAATGGCCGACGAGGCGGCCACCGGGAGGATCCTCGGTGGCCGCTTCACTTAATTTTTTCGGCTGACAACCCTCAACTCTGCCAAGCGCAAGGCGTCACGCCGTTCCTGCGCGCGCGAGCTCGCGTTCCCGAGTTTGCCTGTATTCCAAGGTTATTGGGGTGGCGCCCCGCTGTTCCTTCGTCAGTTCCGGTATTCGCGCGGTGTCCGCGGAAGCGCGGCCGCAAAGGCTTGTCCTCGGCGTCGCCGTAAGCCGATCCCACCGGAGCGGTGATGACCGCCGCCGGGATGAAACCGCATTCGAAGTCTCTTCGCCGTGCTCGCCGGATCGTGACGCCGGCGGCGGGTGCGGGGTAGTCGCTCGTATCGCAGGCTGAGGCGTCGGATCGGCGCCCGGCCGTGTACCACACACCGTGGATCGGCGTACCGAGAATTGGTCAATCATTGACAATTCCGATCTCGGGCGAGGCTTCTCAGGGCAATCGATCTTGATGTCTAAACAATCGATCTTGATCCAAAAGAATTGATCTTGATTACTTTTGGATTTGAACTTGACGCCGATGACCATTTGTAGAAGTTTGTTTGTTTAGTTCCCCTGAGTTGGTGGTATACGCGGCGCAATTACATCAGGCATTCGGGTGGGAGGTCACAATGGAGACGGTCGGAGCACTGTTTATCGCTTCGGTTGGGGCATTCCTGCTAACTATCGGTATCGGAAGTGCTGATTGCGTCAGCCAGTGCTTCGGCAACGGTGCGGGAATGCAGTGCAGCTCCTGCGACTCGCCCAAGGACGGCGAGAGCCGCATGGCCACCCTGTTCGAGTAGACAGTCGCTGGTCAGCGCGTTTTCTGTCGATCATCACTCGCTGCTGTCACGCGGTGGACCCCAACCGGGACGGCCGCGCCCTGGCACCCCTACTCGCTCGGCCGCCCTGGCGGAGCTGCATTCAAGATCGGCTAGCAAACAATGATGGTCGGGCCCTGAGCTGACGTTTGAGGCGACCAATAGATTATCGATAAAGCCTTGAGTCTGTAATATGCGGCGAGATCCGTACCGTTGAATTCCGATCACGCAAATAGGAATCTTGGAGTCTATTCGAATCCAGAAATACATACCAAGCACTCTTATTCACGTGCGCAACAGCCTCTTGTTCAAGTCTCGGAGTCTGTGAAATCGCCAGAATTCATACCTACGGGCTCTGATGCCCCGCTGAGGTACAACTTTCGGCATGTAGTCCGCGGGTATCGCGTCAGCCGACGGGATCGCCGGTGGCCTGGAAGATGACCCGGCGACCGATTTCTACCGCGTGGTCGGCGAACCGCTCGAAGTACCGGCCCAGCAGCGTCACGTCGACTGCGGCTGCCACGCCGTGCTCCCATTCACGGTCCATGAGCACCGTAAACAAGTGCCGGTGCAGCTCGTCCATGGCGTCATCTTCGTCCGCCAGTCTGGCTGCTTGTTCGGGATCTCCGGACAGGACAACGTCTTTGACGTCGCCGCCGATGGTGACGGCGATGCGGCCCATTTCGGCGAAGCAGCCTTTGACGTCGTCAGGGATGGCGTGTGCGGGGTGCCGGCGACGCGCGGTTTTGGCGACGTGGAGCGCCAGGGCGGCCATGCGGTCGACGTCGGCGACGTTCTGCAAGCTGCTGAAAACCGCGCGCAGATCCGTGGCAACGGGAGCTTGCAGCGCCAGCAGGTTGAAGGCGTCGCTCTCGGCCTGGGCGGCGTGGGCGCGAAAGTCCTCATGTTCGCTGATCACGGTTTCGGCCAAGCCGATGTCGGCTTCGAGGAGGGCCTGGGTTGCCCGCTGCATCGCGGTGCCCGCGATGCCACACATGTCGCCGATGCTGTGTTTCAACGCATCGAGCTGCTGGTGATAGGCCGTCCGCATCGGTCAACGGTAGTCCGAGCCAACCCCCGACGGGAGATGATTCGACACCACGGACATGGTTGCCTACCTGAGTTGTAGGTTGATGGTCTACTCGGGCCGACAACTGCATTGGGGACGTCATGGCGAATCTGGGCGATCTGGTCGCCAGAATCGTGGCGTTCATCCGCGCCGGCTACCCCCAGGGCGTGCCGCCGACCGATTACATCCCGCTGCTGGCACTGCTGCGGCGCAGGCTGACCGACGACGAGGTAACAGAGGTCGCTACCCAACTCGCGACCAGCGGTGAGCTGAATATCGACATCGCCGATATCGGTGCGGCCATCACCCGGTTCACCGACGCGCTGCCGACCCCGGATGATCTCGACCGGGTGCAGCGACGGTTGGAAGCGATCGGCTGGCCCGCCGAGCCGGAGTGACGATGTTCAGCTGTTGGCATGGCCAGTGCACGATGGGCGAGTGGAGGAGCCGAGGTGGCCGACGAATCGCGAACCGAAGAGCCGCAGTTGAAAGTGCAGCGCGACGACAATGTCGTCGTGCTCACGATGAACAATCCACGGCGCAAGAATGCCCTGACCCCGGCGATGATCACCTTGATGGCGCAGGCGTGGGATGAGATCGACGCCGATGACGGCATTCGCGCGGCGATCCTGACCGGAGAGGGATCCTCGTACTGCGTCGGCGGTGACCTCGCCGATGGGTGGATGGTCCGCGGTGCCAAGGCCGGCAATGGGTCGGCTGCTGTGCCGGAAGGGAAGTCGGCCGGCAGCATCATCAGTGAGGGTCTGCTGCTGAGTCGTTCCCTGACCAAGCCGTTGATCGCTGCCGTCAACGGCCCATGTCTTGGCGGAGGCTGTGAGATGTTGCAGCAGACCGACATTCGAGTCGCCGAGGAGCACGCCACGTTCGGGCTGCCCGAGGCCAAGTTCGGCCTGATCGCGGGAGCGGGCTCTACGGTCCGCCTCAAGCGCCAGATTCCCTACACCAAAGCCATGGAGATGATTCTGACCGGCGAGCCTCTTACCGCCGCCGAGGCGTATCACTTCGGCTTGGTGGGCCATGTCGTGCCCACTGGGCAGTCGTTGGAGAAAGCGCGCGAGATCGCCGCGCGTGTGGTGGCCAACGGGCCACTGGCCGTGCGCAACGCGAAGGCGTCGATCCTGCGCAGCGGTTGGATCGACGACGAGGACGCCCGCAAGATAGAGCAGCGGTTCGTGATTGAAGTGATGCGTTCGCAGGATGCGAAGGAAGGCCTCGCAGCCTTCGCGGCCAAACGCGAACCACGGTTCAAGGGCAAGTAATCGGCGGGCCGCCGCACCGTTTCGCTGCGGCTCGCTCGGTAGCTGAGGGTCGAGAGCGTCGCCATCCGCGGCCCGATAGCTCGAAATCGGGCAGCCCGGTGACCTAACGTCGTTGCGGTGAACAGCCATCAGGACGACGACACCATTCGCGCTGAGGATATCCAGAAGGGTGACACCATCGAGTTCCCTTGCAACGATCCGGGCGTGCAGTGGCACGTCGAAGAGGGCAGGGCATCGAAGCCCCCGTGCGATCAGCCGGGCGTGCTGTGGTACGTCGAGGAGCTAGTGGGCTCAATGCTGGGCAGCCCGTTGGGCGATCTTTACACGTTCACGGTGAAAGAGGTCGGGGCGGGAGCTGAAGTCGTCGTCAAAGTGAGGGGTCATGTGCCTGTCCGCCGCGATCAGCGAAACCGATGAACCAAGCCGTTGTGCTAGTTGCGTGCACGCTCTCGGGCTCAGGCGGTAGAAACCGCCTTTGACCTGCAAAAAGCCTGGTGCGCGATAAGCGGATCCGCCCTAGAGTCTTTGCTAGGTGTCCTTAACGGTTCGGTTGCGCCCCAGTCGAATTAGCGCGCGGTCATCTGGTTGATCGGAGCTTCGGCTGCGAATGAGTTCGCTCAGGGGTTAGGTTGACCCGAGGGGGGCGAGGCGTTGGGGTCGTCTGGCCCCTCGCCAGTCAGAACCTTTAGGCCTTTCCCAAACGGCGTCTGTGCTGGTGGAAATTTGTGGGAATTGGAATTGTTTGGGTTTGGGGCTGGAGTGTCAGTCGGATCAGCCGATGCGATCGGAAGCGCGATGCCCGCTGCCAAAAGCGGTGCGCCACATACGACAACGAATCTGATGGATTTCTTCACTGAGATTCTCGATTCTGTCCGTATGCGAACGCAGCCGAACGGTCGCGGTCAGCTCTTGACCGGGAAACAACTAAAGCTACGCCGAACAAATCCTCAGCGGGGCGGGATTTTTGACGTATATACCGTAATCGAACCCCGCCGCAACGCGTATGGTTGCTTCACTCCTCGACCGAGGACGACCCGATGCCTCACGAGGTGATCAAATTATGAAGCGTGCACTCAGCATCTTGGTGGGCTTCGCCGCAGCAGCGTTCTTGTTCGCAGCGCCCGCAGCAGCCGAGCCGACCAATGGCAGCGGGGCGGGTGTGCGGCTCGCGCCTCTCGACAGCGGACCGGAACTTGACCAGTGCATACAGCGGTGCCAGCAGATGTACGGGGACAGAGGACCATACGGCGCTGCTTCGACGCCGCAGGGGTACGCCTGCCTCCAATCGTGTCACGCGCAGTACCCCAACTGAGGAGTCGTCGAAGGCGGGTTCGACGGTGCTGGTGCCGCAGCGGGTCGTTGATGGTGCTACCACGCCTCACCTGGTGGGCGAGAACGACGACTAGGAGACCGGGGAGCGGGTTCGCGCCGACATCGCACGCCAGCGCGCCGAGTCGGTCTCTAGGCCAGAACGTCGACAGTAGCGTCGGCAGTATGACCAACAAGGCTTGGCTCGAAGGTCACCAGTTCGACCTCGAAGACCTGGCGGAACAGTTCGCCGCCGGTGACGTGCGAGTCGTATGAGGTTGAAGAACCGTCATAGTCAGGGCCGCCCCTAAGGAGGGCAGGGTGGACGGACGGGCGTGGCTCCGGGAATCGGGCCAGGTCATATTGAGGTCACGCAGCCTTTGAGTCACTGCCGAATAGGCCTTTGAGCTGCAAGAACTTTGGTGCGCGATACTGGGATTGAACCAGTGACCTCTTCCGTGTCAGGGAAGCGCTCTCCCGCTGAGCTAATCGCGCCT
>NZ_JBVAXR010000004.1:0-2509 GCF_055419445.1 Mycobacterium sp. IDUB_19
TTTTGGGATTGAATAAACTTCTGGGTCTGCTGCGATGGAGCGGTCGCCGACGGGTCCGTCAAGGAGCTAATCCCTTCGTGCTCCCCCGTCTAACGTGTACTCACAAACATCAACACCTTACTCGACTCCATCCGATGGGGATGGCATTGACGAATACACCCTCGAGGGCACGAGCCGAAGATAACGGTGGATGTCAGTCAATATTGGGTGATGCCCGCCCCCGACACCCTGACAGCGCCGACACCTGGCAACTGAAAGGCTTGACCACTGATGAAATTCGCCCTCGCAAGCTATGGAACGCGCGGCGATATCGAACCTTCCGCGGCCGTCGGCCGCGAACTGCAGCGCAGAGGGCATGAAGTCTGTTTGGCGGTCCCTCCTGGACTGATGGACTTCGCCGAGGAAGTTGGGCTGGCGGCCGTGGCGTACGGGCCGCCGATAGAGGAATTCCTGGACGAGGATTTCCTACGCAACATGTGGACGAATTTCTTCCGCAGCGCCTGGACGATCAGCGGCCCGATCAACCTGGTGCGCAAAATCTGGGAACCCATCATCGTGCACTGGGCCCAGGTGAATACGACGCTGATGTCACTGGCAGACGGGGCCGACCTGCTGTCCACCGGCATCAATTTCGAACAGGCCGCGGCCAACGTGGCGGAGCACTACGACATTCCGTTGGCCACGCTGCATCACTTCCCCATGCGGGCCAACGGCCAGCTGGTCCCGAGCCTGCCGGCGCCGCTGGTCCGTTCCTCGATGACCGCGATCGAGTGGCTGTTTTGGCGCTCGACGAAAAAGGTCGAAGATGAGCAGCGCCGCGAGCTAGGCCTGCCGAACGCGACATGTCGCTCACAGCAACGGATCGTCGAACGGGGTTCGCTGGAGATCCAGGGCTACGACGGCGTGTGCTTTCCCGGGCTGGCCGCCGAGTGGGCGAAATGGAATGGCCGCAGACCCTTTGTCGGTGCGCTGACAATGGAACTGGCGACCGATGCCGACGATGGGGTGACGTCGTGGATCGCCGCGGGAACACCGCCGATCTGCTTCGGCTCGGGCAGCATACCGGTCGAATCCCCGACCGAGTTGGTCGAAATGATCAGCACGACGTGCGCTGAGTTGGGCGAGCGCGCATTGGTGTGCTTCGGCGGAACAGACTTCACCGACGTTCCGCATCCCGACCACGTCAAGCTGGTGGGCCCGGTGAACTACGCGACGGTTTTCCCCGCCTGCCGCGCGGTGGTGCACCACGGCGGCTCGGGCACCACGGCCGCAAGCATGCGCGCGGGGATCCCCACGCTGATCCTATGGAGCTCGGCCGATCAGCCGTACTGGGGAGCTCAGGTGAAACGGCTGAAGGTCGGCGCCGCCCGGCGCTTTTCGACCGCCACCCGGGAAACGCTGATCGCCGATCTGCGCGAGATCCTGGCCCCGCAATACGCCACCCGTGCCCACGAACTTGCCAGTCGGATGACCAAACCCGAAGAAAGCATTGGCCGCGCGGCCGATCTGTTGGAAGATGCCGCCCGCGGGAAAGCTTCCGGCTGAGCGGACTATCGTGCCGGCTTGATCAGCAGACCCTGCCCGGTGGGCAGTGCGCAGATCGGTACCCCTAGTTCAGCCGCCAAGGTGTCCATGGCGGCGCGCTGCTCGTCGCGCCCTCGGTTCGCGTAGTCGTCGAGGAGCACAAAGGCGCCCGGCGATAGTCGCGGCCAAAAGTGGCGCAGCGCAGCGATTTCGGGCGGAGCACAGTTCATGTCGATGTGTAGGTAAGCCACCGCACGCGCCTCGACTTGGTCAAGGGTTTCCGGGACCGTACCAACGATGATGCGCTGGTTTTTCCACTCCGCGAAATTGGCGCGGACACCCTCGACGCCGCTGACGTACATCCCATTTCGCAGCTTTGTCTGGCTTCGCTCAACCTCCCCCGATTCGCGTTCCGCGTCGGTGACGAAGCGCGGATCGATTCCCGCGAAGGTGTCGAGCAGATAGAAGGTTTTGCCCAGGCGATCCCAGTCGAGGCGCTCCATGATGGCGCTGCTCAAGAATCCATAACTGACGCCACACTCGACGAAGTCACCGTCCAGCTTGCTCGCGTTCTCTGCTACCCAAAGGCCGATGTGCACCCGCCATTGCCACTGATACCAGTCCTGGTCGGGGAGGGCGCGCGCGCCGCGTTGGTAGGCGCGCTGGAACGCGGGGTCGTCGAGAAACGCGTCGTTGTGGAAGCTGATCAACCCGTCGCTTGCGTAGACATCGGGGAGCACAGTTCGCGCGAGCCAATACTCGGCGCGCACCCACCACATCAGGAAGCGAGTCTTAACGTCTAGACCGTTTGCCACGGCGGCAACCATAGCATTGGCGCCCACCGTGTCTCCGGCGAATCGGGTGGGTCCACCGTCAACTTGTTTTATCTGTTCTGCAGCCAGCTTCGAAAGCAAACACGTTCGTAGACATGGGTTTCCAGCGAACGGCATTTGCCGTCCGTGCTATTGGCAACCGGATCCAGGCC